>CAYLMS010000082.1:0-6998 GCA_964384455.1 uncultured Microbacterium sp.
TCGAACCGGGACGGATCATCGATCAGCCGCCGCCTGCCCTCGGTGAAGATCGCCGTGTTCGCGGTGGACCAGGACACTCCCAGTCCTGCCGCGACGCGGGAGACGGACAGGTGGTCCAGCACGATGCCGGCCAGCCCCCAGGCCAGCCCGCCGCGGGAGATCTTCGCCCGACGCGGTGCCGCTTTCGTGGTGTCTTGCCGCCACACCCGTCCGCAGCCGGAGCATTTGTAACGGCGCACACGGATCAGCAACATCGTGGGCCGGTGCCCGAACGGCTCGTGCGCGAGCGGACGCGCCACCGTTCCCCGCGGCACACCCTCGCACCCGCACCGCCGGCACCACTGGTCCGACTCGACCACGCGACACTCCAGCACCGCCCGGTCCGGGCCGAGATGCTGCCCGACGGCCTCGAGGCCGAGCTCGTCGAGACGGGCGAACGTGGTCAGACAGGGCGCAACAAAAGTAAGGTGGGGCACGTCGAGGTCTTCCGGGTGGGTAGCGTCAGAACTTCCATCCTCAGGGAGACCTCGACCCCTACCCGGCCACCGATACGCTCACACGGTTACACCCTCGTTCGCGAAGAGCCGGCAAACGGATGCCGCAGCCCCCGCCTACACTGGCCCCGTGCCCACCCGCCGCTCGCGCCTCGTGCCGGCCGAGGCGAGCGACGTGCTCGCGGACGCGCTCGCGCAGCTGCGCACCGAGCTCGCCCTGCCCGGGCCGTTTCCGGCAGATGCACAGGCCGAGGCGGAAGCCGCGACCCGCACGGTGCCGCTCGCACCCGGTGCAGAACTGGCCGACCTCCGGGACCTCGACGTGATCACCCTCGACCCTGCGGGCACGACCGATCTCGACCAGGCGATGCACCTGCAGCGCACGGCATCCGGCGCCGTGCTGCACTACGCGATCGCCGACGTGCCGGCTTTCGTGGCTGCTGGCGGGGCGCTCGACGCCGAGACGCGCCGCCGCGGGCAGACCCTGTACGGCGCCGATGGGCGCATTCCGCTGCATCCCGACGTGCTCGGCGTGCGCGCCGCATCGCTGCTGCCGGGCGTCGACCGGCGGGCGTTCGTGTGGCGGTGCGAGCTCGACGAGGGCGCCCGCCCGCAGCACACCACGTTGACCCGCGCCGTGATCCGCTCCCGCGCGCAGTGGGCGTACCCCGACGCGCAGCGTGCGATCGATGCGGGCAGCGCGCCCGAGACGCTGCAGGCGCTGGAGTGGTTCGGCGCCCAGCGCGACGCGCGCGAGAGCGAGCGCGGCGGCGCGAGCCTGAACCTGCCCGAGACGAGCATCGTCGCCGCGGGCGGCCGCTATCGCCTCGAGCGCTCGGCGCCGCTGCCGGTGGAGGACTGGAACGCGCACGTGTCGCTGCTGACCGGGATGGCCGCGGCGAGCATCATGCTCGCCGGGGGCGTCGGCATCCTGCGGGTGATGCCCGCCGCCGACCACGACGACGTGGAGTCGTTCCGCGCGCACACGGTCGCCCTCGGCAGACCCTGGAACCCCGACGTGCGCTACGGCGATTATCTGCGCACCCTCGAGCGCGACGACCCGGCGACCCTCGCCATCAGGGATGCGGCGGTGGGACTGTTCCGCGGTGCCGGTTACGTCGCCTTCGACGGCGCACCGCCGGCTGCACCGCTGCAGGCCGCGATCGGCGCGCCTTACGCGCACACCACCGCCCCACTGCGGCGCCTCGTCGACCGCTGGTCGCTCGTGGTCTGCGAGGCCCTCGCCAACGGCCGACCCGTGCCGAAATGGGCGCGCACGTCGCTGGCGTCGCTGCCTGCACTCATGGCGCACAGCGATCAGGCGGCCGCGCGCTACGACGCCGAGTCGATCAGGCGGGTCACCGCCGCCGTGCTGCACGGCCGGGAGGGCGAGCGCTTCCACGCGGTGGTGCTGGGCGGGCGCGGCCACGCCGAGCGGGTGCAGCTGACCCACCCGCCGATCACCGTGCGCGTGCCAGGACTCGCCGCGCCACCCGCCGCCGCCGTGACCCTGCGCCTGCAGCGGGCGGAGGTGGCCACCGGCGACGTGGAGTTCGCCGCCGAGTGAGCCGCTCAGCGCTCGCGCAGCCGCCGCTCCAGCGGCCCGATCCCCTCGCGGCGCGCGAACACCAGGTGCGTCTCGGTGGTGCGCACCACGTCGTGCACGGTGATGTGCAGCAGCACGATGTCGCGCAGCGCCTCGGCGTCTTCCACCGCCACGTGCACGAGGAAGTCGTCTTCTCCGGCGAGGTGGAACACCTCGATCACACCGGGGGTGGCCGCGAGCGCGTCGAACAGCTCGGCGACGCCGCTCTGCGTGTGCCGGCCCAGCCGCACCTTGATCACGGCCTGCAGCGGGCAGCCGAGCGCCGCGGGGTCGAGCAGCACGCGCACCCCGGCGACCACCCCGCGCGTCTGCAGCGCCCGCACCCGATAGCCGCAGGTCGACTCGGGCAGGTCGAGGTCTGCCGCCAGCGCCTTGTTCGAACGCCCAGGGTTGCGCACCAGGGCGGCGAGGATGCGCAGGTCGAGCCGGTCGAGACCGGCGACCGGCGGTTGCGGATTCGGCAAGATCAGTGCTCCGGATGCCTCGTGGTTCGCGTGCTGCGCAATGAGTCTGACTCAACCAGGCACAGTGCGCAATCGCTCTGGCTTGCAGTTGCCGATTCGGCGAGAATCGCCGCATGGATTCTGTGCAGCATGCCGACACCGTCGCCGTCCACGGCGGCCGCGAAGACCTCACGGAGCTCGGCGTGCACGCGCCGCCGCTCGACCTGTCGAGCACCTATCCCCTGCCCGACCTGATCCGCGGCGGCGACTCCTACGAGGCGCTCGCCACCGGCGGGGTGATGCCTCCCGGTGGCAGCCAGGTGTACGCGCGACTGTGGAACCCCACGGTGGCGCGCTTCGAATCCGCGCTCGCGCAGCTCGAGCACGCCGAGGCGGCGGTGGCGTTCGCCTCGGGCATGGCGGCCACGACCGCGGCCATTCTCGCGCACACCACCGCGCGTGGGCTGCATCACGTGGTCGGCGTGCGGCCGCTCTACGGCGGCACCGATCACCTGCTGGATGCCGGGCTGCTCGGCGTGCAGGCATCGTTCTGCACCGCCGACGAGGTGCGCCAGACGCTGCGGCCCGACACGGGGCTCGTCGTGCTCGAGACCCCCGCCAACCCGACTCTGACCCTCGCCGACATCGCCTGGGTGGTCGAGCAGGCCGGCGACGTGCCCGTGCTCGTGGACAACACCTTCGCCACCCCGGTGCTGCAGAACCCGCTCGACCACGGCGCCGCGATGTCGCTGCACAGCGCCACCAAGTACATCGGCGGCCACGGCGACGTGATCGCCGGGGTGATCGCGTGCAGCGACGAGACCGCCGCCGCGCTGCGCCGCGTGCGCGCCATCACCGGTGCGCTGCTGCATCCGCTCGGTGCGTATCTGCTGCACCGCGGACTGCCGACGCTGCCGCTGCGCGTGCGCGCCCAGCAGGAGTCCGCCGGCCGCGTCGCCGCGTGGCTGGCCGGCCACGAGGCGATCGCCGAGGTGTTCTACCCCTCGGCCGCAAGCGACCCGCGCGGCGTGCTGGGTCGGCAGCAGCGCGGGCCGGGTGCGATGGTATCGGTGCGGATGGCGGGCGGCTACGCCGCCGCGACCGCCCTCGTGGAGGGGGTGCGACTGTTCACGCATGCGGTGTCGCTGGGCGGGGTGGATTCGCTGCTGCAGCATCCGGCCGCCCTCACGCACCGCCCGGTCGCCGCGCACGCGAAGCCGGGCGACGACATCGTGCGGCTGTCGATCGGCCTGGAGCACGTCGACGACCTGATCGCCGACCTTGACCAGGCGCTCGCGCGCACGCTGCCGACGAGCCGCGGCGCGCAGCTCGCCGGCGCGCGCTGAGCTCACGGGAACGACAGCACGCTCTCGCCCCAGCCTGCCCGCAGCGGCTCGTCGAGGTCGGCGACCACGCGGTCGTCGGCGTCGATCACCAGCGTCGCCCGGCCGGTCGCGTCATAGGCGGGCCAGGCCGGCGCGTCGGCCGCGTCGGGCACCTGCCCGTGCGCGAACGCGATCCAGCGCGCCTGCATGCGTTGCGACACGGCCGCACCGCGGCGGCGACCGCCGAGCATGAACGTCGGGTCCTTCGGCGTCGCGTCGAGGTTGCCCCATACGTAGGGCAGTTCGGTGGCGTGCGTCGCGCCGATGCCGAGCAGCTTGAGCATCGGGGTGGCGAAGTCGAAGCGGTACAGCCACACCGGTGCCACCGCACTGTGCCCCTCGGCCGCCCACACGGTCGGCATGCGGAACCCGATGTCGCGGGCGACTCCGAGCCCGAGCGCGCGGTGCCGCACGCCCTCGTAGGCCTGCATCACCTGGTCGCGCGCGGGCAGCTCGACACCGGGGTTCTCGGCCGCCATCGCGTCGAACATGGCCATGATCGTCGGCTCGGTGATCGGCATCAGCGGCGACTTCATGTACTTGAACAGCGTCGCCTCGTCTTTGTTGGTGCCGATCATCAGAGGCACCGGCAGTCCGCGGCCCTCATGCAGTGCGAGGATCGGATGCTCCGGCACCAGGTCGCCGTCGACCACCGGCGCGAACGGCAGCGTGCCTGGGTCGCTGGCGGGCACCTTCGCGTATACGCGTGCGCTCGCGGCGACGATCGCGTCGGTGTCGCATGCGCGCGCGTCGGCGACGTTCGCGACGCCGAGCTCGTCGAGGAACAGCCGCGCCACCTGCGCGGCGCGCTCGCGCCCGTACACCGAACTGACCGGCGAGCTCTCGGCGATGGCGCGTGCGAACAGCCCGCGCGCCTGCGGCGTGGCCAGCAGCGTGGTGACCAGCCCTCCCCCGGCCGACTCGCCGAACACCGTCACGTGCTCAGGGTCGCCGCCGAACGCGGCGATGTTGCGCTGCACCCACGCCAGCGCCAGCAGCACGTCGCGCAGCGCCAGGTTGGAGTCGGCGGACTCGCCGCCCGGCACCCCGGTGAGGTCGAGGAAGCCGAGCCCGCCGAGCCGGTAGTTGACGGTGACCAGCACGACGTCTCCGGCCGCGCTCAGGTGTTGCCCGTCGAACAGCGGCTGGCTCGACGAGCCGAAGGTGTAGGCGCCACCATGGATCCACACCATCACCGGGCGATGCCCCGCGGTCGCCGGGGTCCACACGTTCAGGAACAGGCAGTCCTCGTCGCGCACGGTGTGCTCGCCCAGCGGCACGGCGGGGTTGTCGAGCTGCGGCGCTGCCGCGCCGTAGGCGGTGGCATCCTGCAGCTCGTCGGCGTCGGCCGGGGCCTGCGGTGCGCGCCAGCGCAGGTCTCCTACGGGCGCCTGGGCGTAGCGGATGCCGCGGAACACCGAGAGCTCGGCGTCGACGGTGCCGGCGAAGTTGCCGGCGGGGGCGGTGACGGTGACGGACATGGTCGGACTCCTTGTGGGATGGGCTGTCAGTGGACGAGGTGGGTGATCACATGCCCGGCCTCGACGGCGGCGAGCAGGGCGAACAGCACGGTCATGATGATGGCGTTGTGCCGCACCATCTCGGTCTTGAGGCGCTCGAGCGCGGAGCGCACGAGCGCGGAGCCGCCGGCGGCGAGCAGCGTGGGCAGCAGGATGCCTGCGGCGGCGACCAGCGCGAACAGCACGCACACGCCGATGACGGCGGCGACCGGCAGGTGGTGCGCCCCGATGAGGGCGCCCGCCTTGAGCTGCAGCGGGATGTTCTTGCTGTTGGTGACGGCCATGATGGCGCCGAGGCCCGCGGCCTTGCCCGGGGTCATCGTGTCGACCGCGGCGAGCCACCCGGGCATCTTCGGCTCGGCGCCTGCCTTCGGCCGGCCGAGCCAGCTGACCACCGCGAGCGCGCCGAAGCCGAGCGCCAGCACGCCGGCGAGCACGGTCACGATCACGGTGCTGGTCGCACCGCCGCCCGACGAGGCGCCCGAGGTGGTGAGCGCGGCGATCAGCGTGAACGCGAAGCCCACCAGGGTGGTCGCGCCCGCATAGGCGAAGCCGTTCGCGCGGCCGCGGCGCGACAGCAGGATGGCGACGATCGCCACGATCGGCAGCGGGCTGATGATGATGCCCACCGCGAGCGGCAGCAGTTGGCCGAGGCCTGAGACGTCCATGATTCTCCTTCTACTCCAGGACGAATCGCACGTTACGCGGGCCGGCTGCGGCCTCCTCCGCGATGGTCGGTTATCACGACGCGGCACCCAGCAGCACGCGCAGTCGCGTGCTTCCGCCGGCTTCCTCGAGCGCCACCGAGTCGGCACGGCGGGACAGCTCGCGAAGCCCGGCGCCCGTGGCCGCGCCCGGCACGCCGGGTGAGGTGACCGTGAGCATGACCACGGATGCCGTGGCATCGGCGGTGAGCACGGCGGCTGCGGCGCTGGCATGACGCAGCACGTTGGTGAGACTCTCGGCGACCGCGTCGAGGAAAGGCTGAGCGAGCTCGGGCTGAGCGGCCAGCTCCGCCCACACGCCGTCGTCGACCTGCACCTCGAGGTCGATGACCCGCGCCCAGACCCCGACGAGCCGTCCGAAGGCGGCGCGCGCATCGAACGCAGCCGCACGCGGCCGGTCGAGCCCGTCGATAGCGGCGCGGATCGGTTGCAGCGCACCGGGCCACTCGGCGCCACCGGCGTCGAGCGCGGCGGCCAGTGCGAGGCAGCCGCCCTGCACGTCGCCGTGCAGCGCGTCGGCCGCGTCGGTGAGCAGTTGCTCCGCGCGTCGGCGGCCCTCCGCCTCGTCGGCGCGGAACGCGCCCACGCGCGCGGCCAGCGCACTCTCCTCCGACGACAACGCCGCCAGCAGCGCTGTGCAGCGTGCCGTAGCCAGCGCGACCAGCAGGTAGGTGAGGCCCGCGATGCGCACGGAGCCCGCCGAGACGCCCAGCAGCGCACCGACACCGATCGTCACCGTGACGATCACCGCCGCCGTCACGACGGCCGCGACGGCGACCGCGAGCGCGCGCTGCCATCCTGCGCTCGTGCGGCGGGTCAGTCGCG
>CAYLMS010000083.1:0-6917 GCA_964384455.1 uncultured Microbacterium sp.
AAGACCTCGAGGATCAGCTCGACTCCGAATGGGAGGCCGAGCGCGCCGCGCTCGACACCGAGGCCGAACGCCTGCGGCTGTCGCGGGTCTCGCTGCGCGAACGGTGCACGGCGCTGCTCGGCACCGAGTGCGCACTCGTGCTGTGCGATGGCAGCACGACGCGCGGGCGGCTGGCCGCGGTGGGCGCCGACTGGCTCGCGGTGCAGCCGACCGCGTCGCAGGCGGCGCTGCTGGTGCCGCTGGCCGCAGTGGCCGAGCTCGGCCTGCCGCACGAGGAGCTGCTGCGCAGCGCGCGACCGGCGGCGGTCGTGGTGCGCACGCTGGCCGAGCGCATGACATGGGGCTTCGTGCTGCGCGACCTCGCACGCCGCCGAGTGCCGGTGACGGTGCAACTGGGGTCTGCGCGCACGCTGTCGGGCACGATCGATCGTGCCGCCGCCGATCACTTCGATCTGGCGCTGCACGAGCCCGGCGGACTGCGCCGCCAGGACGAGGTGACCGGGTATCGCCTGGTGGCGTTCGCCGCTGTCAGCTGGCTGCGTCTCGACGCGCAGGCCGACCTCGCGCTGCCCTGACCGGAACGCGTCGGTCAGTCGGCGTGGCGCACGGTGCCGGTGCCCCACAGCTCGGGGAAGCTGGCGGCGTTGGACTGCGCCCACAGCGCCCGGCGGCGTGCGTCCTCGTACTGTTCGTCGAGGTAGTCCTGCACGCTCGACTCCTCGACCCGCCAATGCGCCGGGGCTCCCAGCATGGCTCCACGCAGCCGGCCTGCGGTGAGCAGGTCGACCACTTCGGCGACCGATACGCCGAGCAGCTCGGCGACCTGCGCAGGTGCGAGATAGCGCACGCGGAAGGTCGGGTTCACGGGCATGTCCCCATTATGCGGTCGCGTACGAGCAGGCGGCGCGCGACGCGACGCCTGTGGATAATCCGCACGACGGTGAGCGGCGTTCCGCGACGATGGGGACATGACGACACTGGATGCCCCCGCGCGCCGCAGGCGCGCATTCTGGGCCGACGCACGCTTCGTACTCGGGATCGTGCTGATCGCGGCATCCGTCGCCGGCGTCTGGTTCGTGATCACGCTGGCCAAGCAGACGGCGCCCGTGCTGGCGGCGGTGTCGACGATCGTGCCCGGCCAGGTGGTGTCGGCCGGTCAGCTGCGGGTCGTGGAGGTGGCGCTCGGCGCGTCGCGCGAGGTGTACCTGGCGCCGGACGCGCTCGTCTCGGGCGCGGTGGCGACCCGCACCATCGAAGCGGGCGAACTGGTGCCGGTGGGCGCACTCGGCGCGCCGGACGCGGCACGCACCACGCGGGTGGTGGTGCGCAGCACCACCGACGTGCCCGCTTCGGTGACGCCGGGCAGCACGGTGGAGGTGTGGGCGGCGCCGCGCGTGGAGCAGGGTCGCTTCGGTGCGCCGGTGATCGTGGTCGCCGATGCCGTGGTGGTGTCGGTGCACCGCGACGACGGGGTGCTCGGCAGACAGGTCGCGTCGCTCGAACTGGTGATCCCGCGCGCGGACGTCGCGGCGACCCTGGCGGCGCTGGCCGCGGAGTCGGCGCTCTCAGTGGTGCCGACGGTGGGCGCCGGGCGATGACGGCCGTCGTGCTGGCGGTGGCGGCCTCACTGGCGGCGCCGCTGGCCGACGGGTTGCGGCGCGAGGGGCTGGACGTGCGCGCGCAGGTGACCGCCACCGAACTGCTGCTGCGCCCGCACGAGCTGTTGGCCGGGACCGACGCACTGGTGCTCGATCTGGCCGACGGGGTGCTGTCGGCGCAACTGGTGGCCTCGTGCGACCGGCTCGGGGTGCGCATCGTCGCGCTCGCCGCCGACGTCGCCGCGGAGCGGATGGCGCACGCCTTCGGCCTGGCGGCGCCGCTGCCGCGCGATGTCGAGTCCTGGCGGCTCGCCGACGCGATCACCGCGCCAGTGCCGGCGGCCGCACCGCCGGCGCCATCCGGCGGCCGAGTCGTCGTGGTGTGGGGCCCGGCCGGTGCTCCCGGTCGGTCCACCTTGGCGGTCGAGCTGGCGGTCGAGCTCGCGCGCGGGGGGCGCCACGTCGCGCTGGCGGACGCCGACTCGCATGCGCCCTCCCTGGCGCTCGCGCTCGGTCTCGCCGACGAGGGCCCCGGATTCGCCGCAGCCTGTCGGCAGGCGGGGCGCGGGCTGCTCGACGCCGCCGAGCTCACCCGCATCAGCACACCGCTGGGGGTGCGCGACGGTGCGGTCGACGTGCTCACCGGCATCAACCGGCCGTCGCGCTGGCCCGAACTGCGGGCGGAACACGTGGATGCGACCCTGCAGGTGTGTCGAGACTGGGTGGAGCACGTCGTGGTCGACACGGCAGCACCGCTGGAGCGTGATGAGGAGCTGGTCAGCGACACAGAGGGGCCGCGCCGCAACGCCGCCACGCTCGCGGCGCTGGCAAGCGCCGATCTCGTCGTCGCGGTCGCCAGCGCCGATCCGCTGGGCGTGGCTCGCTTCGTGCGCGCGCATGCACAGCTGCGCGCGACCATCGGCGCCGTGCCGATCGCCGTAGTCGCCAACCGGCTGCGGCCGGGAGCGCTCGGAGTGGACTCGCGCGGTCAGGTGCGGCGCACGCTCGAACGGTTCGCGGGCATCCGAGAGGTGGCGTTCCTGCCGCTCGACGCGCGGGCGGCGGATGCCGCGATGCTCGCGGCGCGCCCGATCGCCGAGGTCGCCCCGCGCTCGCCGCTGGTGCTCGCGGTGCGCCGCTTCGTCGGCACGGCGATCGTGCCGGCACCCGCCGCGCCGGTGCGCGCGCGCCGGGCGCCCCGCGCCGCGCAGCGCGCGCGTTCCGCCTAGGCTGGAGCGCATGTCGACGCTGAGCGAACTCGTCTACGCGCAGGGCCTCGCCGGCGAGGGCGACGTCGACTGGCTGCACCGCCTGGTGGGCGACGGACAGCTGCTGGCCGACCTGGCGTTCGCCGACATCGTGCTGTGGGTGCCGACATCCGACGACTCGTTCGTCGCCGTCGCGCACGCGCGCCCCGGGGGCGCGGCCACCCTGTTCTACCGCGACATCGTGGGCGACCGGGTGCGGCCGCAGTGGCGCGCGCAGATCCGCGAGGCCTTCCACGAAGGCCGCATTGTGGATTCGGCCGCGCCCGACTGGTTCGAAGAGACGCCCACCAGGGTGCGCGCGGTGCCGATCTGCCGGCGCCGGCGCGACGGGGTCACCGCCGCCCCGATCGGCGTGGTCACCCGGCACACCAACCTCGGCGAGACGCGCACCCCGACCAGGCAGCAGATCACGTTCAACGCGTGCGCCGACGACCTGTTCGGCATGATCGCCTCGGGCGACTTCCCCGACCTTTCTGCCCCCACAGGCCCGCGCCGCGGCGCGCCGCGGGCCTCCGACGGGCTGATCCGGCTCGACGTCGACGGCATCGCCACGTTCGCCAACCCCAATGCGCTGTCGGCCTTCAGTCGGCTGGGCTTCGACGACGAGCTCGAGGGGGAGTCGCTGATCGAGGTGGTCACCCGCATCCTGCCGGAGAAGCGCGAGTTCGACGAGTCGCTGCCGCTGGTGGTGTCGGGCCGGGCGCCGTGGCGGGCCGACCTCGAGGCGCGCGGAGTCACCGTGTCGCTGCGCACCATTCCGCTGCGCGAGGGCGGCACCCGCAGCGGCGCCGTGGTGCTGTGCCGCGACGTCACCGAGATGCGCCACCAGGAGCAGGAGCTGATCACCAAGGATGCGACCATCCGCGAGATCCACCACCGGGTGAAGAACAACCTGCAGACGGTGGCATCCCTGCTGCGCATCCAGGCCAGGCGCACCCACTCGGAGGAGGCGCGCGACGCGCTCACCCAGGCGATGCGGCGGGTGTCGGCGATCGCGGTCGTGCACGACACGCTGTCGGAGGGCCTGACGCAGACCGTCGACTTCGACGAGGTGTTCGCTCGCGTGCTCAAGCTCGTCGCCGAGGTGGCCGCCGGGGCGGGCACCCGGGCGGTCACGCACGCCACCGGCTCGTTCGGCACCCTGCCCAGCGCCTATGCGACCCCGCTGGCGCTCGCCCTCACCGAACTGGTGACCAACGCCGTCGAACACGGGCTCGCCGGCACCGAAGGGCGGGTCGACATCGTCGCCGAGCGCACCGACGACCAGCTGCGGGTGCAGGTGCGCGACACCGGGGTGGGGCTGCCGGAGGGGCAGGTGGGCCGCGGCCTGGGCACGCAGATCGTGCGCACCCTGATCCAGGGCGAGCTCAGCGGCACCATCGACTGGCACACGCTCGACGGCGAGGGCACCGAGGTGACGATCGAGATCCCGCTGCGCTACATCGAGGGCGCCGCGGCCTGAGGCTCAGCCCGCGCGGCGGGCCCTGGCCGCGCGGCGCTTGAGTGCGCGCCGCTCGTCTTCAGACAGACCGCCCCACACGCCCGAATCCTGACCGGTCTCGAGGGCGTACTGCAGGCAGATCTCGGTGACCGGGCAGCGGGCGCACACGGCCTTCGCCTTGTCGATCTGATCGACGGCGGGCCCGGTGTTCCCCACGGGGAAGAACAGCTCGGGGTCGACAGTGAGGCACGCGGCCTTGTCGCGCCAATCCATGGTGGTGCTCCTTGTTGCATCTGCGGAAGTCAGCGAGTGCTCAGGGCCCGTCGATTGCGGGTACCCTGTGTGAGTTGCGAGCCATCGCTCGCCCCACCTCGCTGTGGGAGCACATGACCGATCAATGTTTTCACGGTCGGGCAGGTGAATCAAGCATTTTCGGCGGGTGAACTTTTCGAACTGCTGAAAGTTCACTGACAGTCATGGAGGGTTCCGACATCATGACGACGGGTCAGCCGCCATCCGGTGAGCGAAAGCCGCAGCCGGTTGTCGCGCGCGCCGCCGCCGTGCTCGTGGCGCTGGAGGGCCTGGCGCTGCTGGCCCTGGCCGGCTGGCAGGCGGTGGAACTGTCGGCCGGTGACACCGATTCGGCGGTCAGCGCGATCGCGCTGATCGTGCTGACGGCGCTCGGCGCCATCATCGTGCTGGCGTTCGCCGGGGCGGTCGCGGCCGACAGGTCGTGGGGCCGCGCGGGCGGCATCGTCACGCAGGTGCTGATCGCGGGGGTCGCCCTCGGCGCGGTCACCGGCGCCTACGCCGATGCGGCCGTGGCGGTGGGCTTGGCGACGCCTGCCGTGGTCGCGTTCGTGCTGCTGCTGCTGGCCGCGCGCGCCGCGGCTCCCGCATCCCGCGAACGCGACCCCGGGGATGGCGGCTGAGCGTCAGCCGACGCCGAGCAGCGTGCGCAGCCGACCGACGTGGCCGGTGGCCTTGACGTTGTACAGCGCGTGCGCGATGCGGCCGCGCTCGTCGACCACGAACGTGGAGCGCAGCACGCCCTCGATGCGCTTGCCGTAGTTGAGTTTCTCGCCCCACGCACCGTACACGTCGTGCACGGCGTGGTCGGGGTCGCTCAGCAACGCGAACGTGAGTCCGTCGCGCTCGCGGAAGCGGCGCAGCGTCGCAGGATCGTCGCGCGAGACGCCCAGCACGGTGTAGCCGGCGCCCTGCAGCGAGCCGAGGCTGTCGCGGAAGTCGCACGCCTGCGTCGTGCAGCCCGGCGTCATGGCCGCGGGGTAGAAGTACAGCACCACGCTCCCGCCGCGCAGTGCCGAGAGGGTGACCGCCGCGCCATCCTGGTCATCGAGGGTGAAATCGGGGGCGAGGTCGCCGGGCTGCAGGGTCGTCATCCCTCCAGGCTATTGCTCACGCCCGCTCGGCGGGCGCGGCCAGCAGTCGCTGCAGCGAATCGAGCCGCGCCGCCCCGGTGGCGCCCAGCCGCCCCTCGGCGACGGCCTCGGCGACGGCGCAGTCGGGCGCATCGGCCAGATGCGTGCAGCCGCGCGGGCACTCTTGGGCGATGCGGGCCAGGTCGGTGAAGGCGGCGAGGATGTGCGCCGGCTCGACGTGCCCGAGCCCGAACGAGCGCACCCCCGGCGTGTCGATCACCCAGCCGCGCCCCTGCTCGCCGGCATAGCGCAACGACACGGTCGAACTCGACGTATGCCTGCCCCGCCCGGTGACCTGGTTGACGTGCCCCGTGGCGCGGTCGGCGCTGGGCACCAGCGCGTTCACCAGCGTCGACTTGCCGACGCCCGAATGGCCGACGAACACCGTGGAGTGCCCGGCCAGGGCCGCGCCGATCCGCTGCACCGGAAGGTCGCCGCGGGCGCTGGTGAACACCTCGAGGTCGAGCCCGTCGAAGTGCTCCAGAAAGGGAGCCGGGTCGGCGAGGTCGGTCTTGGTCACCACAAGCAGCGGACGGATGCCGGCATCGAGCGCCGCGACCAGGTAGCGGTCGACCAGCCGCTCCCGCGGCTCCGGATCGGCCGCGGCGACCACCACGAGCATCTGGTCGGCGTTGGCCACGATCACCCGCTCCACCTGGTCGGAGTCGTCGGCGCTGCGGCGCAGCAGCGAGGTGCGCTCGGCGACGCCGACGATGCGGGCGAGCGTTCCGGTCGCGCCCGAGGCGTCGCCGACGACTCTGGCCAGATCGCCGGTGACGATGGGGCTGCGGTGCAGTTCGCGGGCCCGCACCGCCAGCGCCTGCCGCTCGTGCGGGCCGTCCTCGTCGACCAGCACGGTGTAGCGGCCGCGATCCACGCCGAGCACCCGCGCCGTCACGGCGTCGTCGTGCGCGGGCCGGCGCTTGGTGCGCGGCCGGTTCGCCTTCGGATTGGGCCGCATGCGCACGTCGGACTCGTCGAAGCCCGGTTCGTCGTCGACGTCGTCGTCGAGCCAGCTCACGGCACCAGCATCCGCTCCCACAGGGTCGCGAACTGCGGCATGGTCTTGGCCGTCGTGCCGATGTCGTCGACGACCACGCCGGGCACCGCGAGCCCGAGCAGCGCTCCGGCGGTCGCGAGGCGGTGGTCGTGGTGGGCGCGCCACAGG
>CAYLMS010000084.1:0-6886 GCA_964384455.1 uncultured Microbacterium sp.
GGCGGCATCGCCGGGCTGCGGCTCGGCCGGGTGGCAGGGCTGCTCGTGACGCCTGCCCACGGCACACCGCCGCCGATGTGGGTGGCGGGCAACCTGGTCGGCGTCTGGCTGGCAGTCGCGGCATCCGTCATCTGGTTCGGTGCGGTGCTGCTGCTCACCCGCTCGTCGCGGCCATGGGTGCGCTGGGCGTGGCTCGCCGCAGGGGTCGTGCTGCTCGTGCCGTGGCCGCTGCTGATGGTGCCGGCGGTGCCGGCGTGAGCGCGCCGGGCCGCAGCGCGGCGCTGCCCACCGGTGGGATCGTCGCCATTGCTGGCGCGCTGGGGCTGTTCTACGCCTACGTGGTGTGGAACGCGGTCACGCTGCTGGTGTATCAGGCGGGCGGTGCGCTCGGCATCAACGGCCTCGGCTGGTTCGTGCTGCTGCTGGCGGTCGTGTTCCCGATCGCGGCGTTCGCTGGATCGTTCGCGATCGGCTGGCGTCGGGGCGCGCTGGAGTTCTTCCTCGTGATGCTCGCCGGGCTCGCGCTGGTGGCCGTGTTCTGGCTCAACGTGCTCGCCTACGCCTATGCGCACGGCGCACAGTTGCTGGGCTCCTGAATCCGCTCAGCGCGGCAGTCGCGCCACCGCCGCACGCAGCTCGTCGTGCGGCAGCGCGTAGCTCGTGTGCCCTTCGCGTCCGGTCATGTCGCGGGCGGCGACCAGCGTGTTCCACACCGCCTCGTCGACGGCCTGCACGGTGGCGGTGAAGAAGTCGTCGATGCGGCCCCAGGGGAGGAAGCGCAGCGACTCGCAGTCCGCGTCGTCGGTGGGGCCGGTCGGGATGCGTGAGGTCAGCGTGCCGGCGTTCGCCGTGGACAGTGCGAGCACGATGTCACCCGAGAAGTGGCTGCCGGCCGTGCCCGTGCGCGCCAGCCCCAATGGCCCACGCCGCGCGATGGCGGCGCACTGACCTGGCAACAGCGGGGCATCGGTCGCGATCACCACGATCGCCGAGCCGGCTCCGGCGCGCGAGCGCGCCCGCACACCATCACGCTCGAACCAGTCGGTCTCTTCCATCGGATTCGGCGCCCGTGACTGTGCGCCGAGCGGGATGCCGCCGAGCATCAGCTCCCCACGGCCGCCGAAGTTCGCCTGGATGAACACGCCGACCGTGTACGACGCGCCGCCGAACGCGACCGTGCGCGAGGCCGTGCCCGAGCCGCCCTTGAAGCCGTAGCAGTTCATGCCGGTGCCGCCGCCGACATTGCCCTCGGCCACCGGCCCGGGCGCTGCGGCATCGAGCGCGGCGACGGCGTGCTCGGGCCGCACATGCTGTGCGTTGATCTCGTTGAGGTAGCCGTCCCAGGTCTCGCCGACCACCGGCAGCATCCACTGCGCCGAGACCTCAGGGTGGGTGCGGTGCACCCACGCGTCCACGCCGTCGTGCACGGCGCCCACGGCGTGCGAGTTGGTCAGCGCGATCGGCGTCGAAAGGCTGCCCGACTCGTCGATCCACGAACGCCCGGTCAGCTCGCCGTTGCCGTTGAAGGAGTGCACTGCCGCGGCGCACGGCACCCCGACCCCGTCGCGCCCGCGGGGGAGGATGGCGGTCACGCCGGTGCGAGCGGTGCCGTCGCCGTCGTCGTGCACGAGCGTGCAGTAACCGAGCTCCAACCCCCGCACGTCGGTGATCGCGTTCAACGCGCCCGGCGTGCCCGAGAAGGGGATGTCGAAGGCGCGTGCGCGCGGTGCGTCCGCGGAGTGACGGAGTGGCGTCATCGTCATGAGTTCCTCGCCCGAGTGAATCGATTGCTTGAACGGCCGTTCAGATACTACGCTTCATGACGCGTTTCTGCTTGACAAACACCGCGGGCGAGGTGTTGCATCACTGTCCAAGTTCGCATTCGTCGGCGCGAATGCCAGGCACGCTGAACGTTCGGGATTATGCTGAGCCGACATGCTCGCGGGCGACGACGACGAGCCCCGATCGAAGGAGTCGCGGTGGCCCATCAGCCCAAGCACGCGCGACGTCGTGCCGAGCTGCTGTCGGCCGCACGGCGCGTGGTGCGCAGGCATGGGATCAGCGGCGCGAACGTGCGTGCGGTGGCGGCCGAGGCATCCGTCAGCGCGGGCAGCGTGCTCTACTACTTCGCCACGTTCGATGAGTTGATGTACGCCACCGTCGAGGGCGTGCTGGAGGAGATGTACGAGCACCGCAAGCAGCTCGCCGAAGCGCAGCCCGATCCGGCCAGGCGGCTGGTGGCGCTGATCCGCGCGGGCGTGCCCGACGAGATCAGCGAAGAGCTGCGTATGGCCTACGAGAGCGTGCCGCTGCTGCGGGAGCAGCCGCAGTACCGTCCGCTGCACCGCTCGGTGGTGGAGCGGCAGGTGATGCTCTACCGTGCGACGCTCGAGATCGGCGCGGCGCTGGGCGCGTTCACGCCCGCGTCGGACATCGGTGTGATCGCGCGCAACATCGTCGCGCTCGAGGATGCCTACGACCTGTACCCGTTGATCGGCCTCGAGCAGCCGGCATCCGTCTACCGGGCCAACATCCTCTCGTACGCGCAGCTGGCGCTGGGTTGCGAGTTGACCGCCGTCGAACCCGTGTGACGCTGCGCGGCAGGATGCCACGGCTCGTGCCGGTAGGCTGAACGCGTCTCGCCCCGATGGCGTGCGGCGCGGCATCCCCTCTCCTCCCGGCGCGTCGCCGCGCCCGCACCGAAGGTCTGCCCGTGACGAAGCCCGTCGTGCTCATCGCCGAAGAACTCTCGCCCGCCACCGTCGATGCCCTCGGGCCCGACTTCGACATCCGCAGCGTCGACGGCACCGACCGCGCGGCGCTGCTGGCGGCCCTGGCCGACGCGCACGCGGTGCTGATCCGCTCGGCGACCCGGATCGATGCCGAGGCACTCGCGGCGGCTCCGGCGCTCAAGGTGGTCGCGCGTGCCGGGGTGGGGCTCGACAACGTCGACATCGCCGCGGCGACCGAGGCCGGCGTGATGGTCGTCAACGCGCCGACGTCGAACATCGTCTCGGCGGCGGAGTTGACCATCGGGCACATCCTGAGCCTCGCCAGGCACATTCCGGCCGCGCACGCGTCGCTGGCCGCCGGCGCGTGGAAGCGCAGCGCGTACACCGGCACGGAGCTGTTCGAGAAGACGGTGGGCATCGTCGGACTCGGCCGCATCGGCGGGCTCATCGCCGAACGGCTGCGGGCGTTCGGGGTGCGCGTGGTCGGCTACGACCCCTATGTCACGCCGGCGCGGGCCCAGCAGTTGCAGGTGGAGCTGCTGAGCTTCGACGAAGTGCTGCGCCAGAGCGACTTCGTCACGGTGCACATGCCGAAGACGCCCGAGACCACCGGGATGATCTCCACCGCGCAGTTGGCCACGATGAAGCCGACCGCGTGCGTGATCAACGTCGCGCGCGGCGGACTGATCGACGAGGACGCGCTCTACGAAGCGCTCACCACCGGTGTCATCGCCGGCGCCGGTCTCGACGTGTTCACCTCCGAGCCGCCCGCACCCGGCGGCTCGGCCGCGCGCCTCGTGGCGCTGCCGAACGTGGTGGTGACCCCGCACCTCGGCGCCTCCACCGAGGAGGCGCAGGAGAAAGCGGGCGTCTCGGTGGCCCGCTCGGTGAAGCTCGCGCTCGAGGGCGACCTCGTGCCCGACGCTGTCAACGTGGCGGGCGGCGTGATCGACCCGTTCGTACGCCCGGGCATCGGGCTGGTCGAGAAGCTCGGCCAGTTCTTCACGGCGCTCGCACACGGCGCCCTGACGAGCCTCGACGTCGAGGTGCGCGGAGAGCTCGCCGCCTACGACGTGAGCGTGTATCGGCTCGCGGCGCTCAAGGGCATCTTCACCAACATCGTCAGCGAGAACGTGTCGTACGTGAACGCGCCGCTGTTCGCGACGCAGCGCGGCATCGAGACGCGCCTGATCGTCGAGGCCGAGAGCCCGCTGTACCGCAACCTCACGGTGCTGCGCGGCACCCTGGCCGACGGCACGACGCTCACCGTCGCGGGCACGCTCGCGGGCACCCGCATGGTGCCGAAGGTGGTGGGCATCAACGACTACGAGATCGAGGTCACCCTCGAACATCACCACGTGGTGATGCGCTATGCCGACCGGCCGGGCATCGTCGCGCTCTACGGCAAGGAGCTCGGCGACGCCGGCATCAACATCGAGAGCCTGCAGGTCGCGCACCCGGATGCCACGGGCCGGGCGCTCTCGGTGCTGACGGTCTCGTCGGCCGTGCCCGACGAGGTGCTGGCGGTCATGCGGGATTCGGTGCGTGCCGACCTGTTCCGCAAGATCGAGATCACCGAGCCGTAGCGCTCGAGGTCGTCGCCGCGCGCTGCACGAGCGCGATGAGCCGATCGAGTGCGTCGCCGGTGGGCGCGGTCGACGGCAGCCCGCCGCTGTCGAGCGACCCGGCGTGGTAGAGCCCTTCGCTGACCAGTAGCACGAGGTCGAGCGCGGTCTCGTCGGCCAGGTGCGGACGCAGCGCGTCGCGCCAGCGCCGCAGCGTGTCGCGCAGCGCTTCGGCCGCGGGTGTGCTGCCGCCCTGGGCAAGCCGCGAGACGGCGACCATCGTGCGCTCCATCGGCTCGGTGCCCGCCACCGAGGTGCGCAGGAAGTAATCGATCGGTCCCTCGGGCGCCGAGCCGATGGCCGCGACATCCTCGTCGACCTGCGCGCCCAATCGTGCGACGAGCCCTGCCTCGAGCGCCTCCTTGGAGGCGAAGTGGTAGAGCAGGCCGCCTTTCGACACGCCCGCGGAGCGCGCGGTGGCCTCGAGCGTCGCTGCGCGTGCGCCGTCGCCGGCGAGCAGGTGCTCGAACGCGTCGAGCACGCGTTCGCGGGCCAGGGGAGGGCGGCTCATGGCAAGAATCCTAGGTCGGGCAGTCGCATCCGTCTGATACTATACCGTCCAGCCGGTATAGAAACCGAGGATGCCATGACCACGACCGTGCAGACACCGACCGCCGCACCCGTCGCGATGCGGGTGGGCTGGCGCGGCTGGGCGGCCCTCGTCGTGCTGATGCTGCCCGTGCTGCTGGTGAGCGTGGACAACACCGTGCTGAGCTTCGCCCTGCCGCAGATCGCGCTGGAGCTGCAGCCCTCGGCCACCGCGCAGCTGTGGATCGTCGACGCCTACCCGCTGGTGCTGGCTGGGCTGCTCGTGGTGATGGGGTCGCTCGGCGACAGGTTCGGCCGCAGGCGCATGCTGCTGATCGGGGCGACGGGTTTCGCGGCGGTGTCGGTGGTCTGCGCGTTCGCACCGACCGCCGGGCTGCTCGTGGCCGGGCGCGCCCTGCTCGGCGTGTTCGGTGCGATGCTGATGCCCTCGACGATGTCACTGCTGCGCAGCATCTTCACCGACCGCGACCAGCGGCGCCTGGCGATCGCGGTGTGGGCGTCGGCCTTCTCGGCGGGGGCGGCGCTCGGGCCGATCGTGGGCGGCATCCTGCTCGAGCACTTCGGCTGGGGTTCGGTGTTCCTGCTGGCGGTGCCCGTGCTCATCCCGCTGCTCGTGCTCGCGCCACTGCTGGTGCCCGAGAGCCGCGATCCGCACCCGGGGCCGATCGATCCGGCATCGATCGTGCTGGTGCTGGCGGCGATGGTGCCCGTCGTCTACGCGCTCAAGGAGTTCTCGGTCCACGGGCTCGCGCCACTGTCGGTCGCCCTGCTCGTGGTCGGACTGGGCTGCGGCGCGCTGTTCGTGCGCCGCCAGGTGCGCGCCCGCACGCCGATGCTCGACATGGGGCTGTTCCGGGTGGGCATGTTCACCGGGGCGCTGCTGGTCAATCTGCTGAGCGTGATGGCGCTGGTGGGCTTCCTCTACTTCGTGGCGCAGCACCTGCAGCTGATCGTGGGGCTCACCCCGCTGCAGTCGGGCCTTGCCCTCGTGCCGAGCCTTGCGGCCATGATCGTCGCAGGGCTCGTCGTCGTGCCGATCGCGAAGCGCATGCCGCCGCGCGTGGTGGTTCCCGGCGCGCTGCTGATCTCGGTCGCCGGCTACCTCATGATCGCCTTCACCACATCGCGCACAGGATTGAGCTCGCTCGTGATCGCGTCGGTGCTGCTGGGCATCGGGATCGGCATGGCCGAGACCGTGTCGAACGAGCTGATCCTCACTGCCGCTCCCGCGCACAAGGCGGGCGCCGCCAGTGCCGTCTCCGAGACCGGCTACGAGCTGGGCGCGGTGCTCGGCACCACGATCCTCGGCGGCGTGCTCGCCGCGATCTACCGCGGCCGGCTCGACGTGCCGGCGGGCGTGTCCGCGGATGCCGCGGCGGCCGCGCGCGAGACGCTCGGGGGCGCCGTGCACGCGGCCGACGCCATCGGCGGTACGACGGGTGCGGCGCTGCGTGCTGCGGCGGCCGCCGCGTTCGACGCGGGAGTGACGGCGACCTCGGTGATCGGTGCGCTGCTCGTGGTCGCGGCGGCGGTCGTCGCTGCCATTACCCTGAAGGGGTCGGGCGCCGCGTCGCACTGAAGTGTGCGGGGGGCGGCGCATCCCAGCGCAAGGAGTTCCATGTCCCGTGTCGTGAAGCTTGCCGTGATCCCCGGAGACGGCATCGGTCCTGAGGTCGTCGCCGAGGCGCTGAAGGTGCTCGACGCCGCGACCGCGCGCTCTGAGGTCGAGTTCGCGCAGACGGCGTTCTCGCTCGGCGCGGGGCGCTACCTGGCCACCAGCGACACGCTCACCGACGCCGACCTCGCGGCGATCAGGGCGCACGACGCGATCCTGCTCGGCGCGGTGGGGGGTGCCCCGGGCGACCCGCGGCTGAAGGACGCGAACATCGAGCGCGGACTGCTGCTGAAGCTGCGCTTCGAGCTCGACCACTACGTCAACCTGCGGCCGGCTCGGCTGTACGCGGGTGCGCCGGGGCCGCT
>CAYLMS010000085.1:0-6884 GCA_964384455.1 uncultured Microbacterium sp.
CCTCGTGCTGGGCACCCAGCGGGCGGCCGGGGTGGTGCGCGACGCGCTGCTGGCCAATTGCCCGCTGCGCATCAGCCTGCGGGTGACCGATCCCGCCGACAGTCGCGCACTCGTCGGCACCGATCAGGCGGCGATGCTGCCGGGCGGCGTGCATGGACTCGCCCTGCTGCGCCGGGCGGGGGATGCCTCGGCCAGGCCGATCCGGGTGGCCCTGTCGTCGGCGGCCGAGCTCGCGCTCGGCGCGGCGCGGCCGGGGGAGCCGGCACCGCACCGGCCGTGGCTGCCCGCGCTGCCGGCGCGGCTCACGCTCGCCGAGGCCGCCGAGCTCGACCGGGATGCGGTCGACGCCCGCCGCGTCGTGCTGGGGGTCGTCGACGAGCCCGAACGCCAGCGCCGCACCGCGCTCACGCTGACGGTCGGCAGCGAGCGCGGGCTCGCCGTCGTCGGCGGCCCCGGCGCGGGCAAGTCGACGCTGCTGGCGCTGATCGCCGCGCAGCTGGGGCAGGCCGAGGTGCGCTGGATTCCGCCCGACGAGGAGGCGGCCTGGGACGCACTGTTCGCGGTGCACGCGGCCGGTGCGCCCGGAGTCGTGCTGATCGACGACGTCGATGCGCTCGCTGCCGCCTACCCGCCCGACTATGCGGCCGCCTTCGTCGCGCAGCTCGAACGGCTCGCCCGCACGGCGGGCGGGCAGGGGGTGACGGTGGTGGCGACCGCGCAGCGCCTGGCGGGGGCGGCGGCGAGGGCGTTGGAGTTGCTGCCGCGGCGTGCCGTGCTGGCTGTGCCCACGCGGCTCGAGCACGTCGCCGCCGGTGCGGATGCCGCGCTGTTCGATGCCGCCGCGCCGCCCGGCAGGGCGTGCATCGGTGCGCGGTACGCACAGCTCGCGCTGCCCGATCACGCCTCGCGCACGACTCCGTCCGAGACGCCTGCGGCGCCGCTGTGGGCGCCGACCGAAGCGGTCACGGCCATGGTGTCGCGCGCACCGCGGCGCGCGGCGGCCGCCGCGCGTGCGGTATGGCCCGGGTGCGCCGTGGTGCCGGTGGAGGAGGCGGCGCACGCTGACGACCGGGCGGGTGCCGCCCCGATGATCGTCGTCGGCGACGGCGACGGGTGGCAGCGTCACTGGCCGCTGCTCGCCCGGCTGCGCGACGAGCACGAGCTGCTGGTGGATGCCGAGTGCCCGGCCGAGTTCCGGCTGTTCGGCGGCCGACGCGAGCTGCCCCCCTATGCCAGGCCGGGCGCCGACCGCGCCTGGTCGGTGCGCGCCGCCGAGCCGGTGGTCCGGGTCATGCTGCCGCCCGGCCGGGGCGCCCACGCGTGAAGCCTGCCCTGACCGCGCCGCTCAGACCCGTGCGACCCGGCGCCGACAGCACCGGGCCGCACGGTGCGATCAGGCCAGCACGCCCGCGAGGTCGGCCAGCGCCAGGCCGTGCGCGGTGGCCACGCCGGCGTTCGCCACGCTGCCGCCGACCGTGTTCAGTCCCGCCGCGAGCGCAGCATCGGCGCGCAGCGCATCCTGCCAGCCGCGACGGGCGATCTGCCGAATGTAGGGCAGGGTCGCGTTGGTCAGCGCCGAGGTCGAGGTGTTGGGCACCGCGCCCGGCATGTTCGCCACGCAGTAGAACACCGAGCCGTGCACCCCGAAGGTGGGGTCGTCGTGCGTGGTGGGGTGCGTGTCGGCGAAGCATCCGCCCTGGTCCACTGCGATGTCCACGAGCACCGAGCCCGGTCGCATGCGCGCCACCATGTCGTTGGTCACGAGCTTGGGCGCCTTCGCGCCGGGGATCAGCACCGAGCCGACCACCAGGTCGGAGTCGACCACCGCCCGGTCGAGGTCGAACGGGTTCGACGCGGCCGTCTTGATCCGGCCCTGGAAGTGGTCGTCGAGGTAGCGCAGCCGCGCCACGTTGGTGTCGAACACCGTGACGTCGGCCCCCATCCCGGCGGCGATCATGGCGCTGTTCGCGCCGGCCACGCCGCCGCCGATCACGGTGACCCGTGCCGGGCGGGTGCCCGGCACGCCCGACATGAGCAGCCCCAGTCCGCCGGCCGAGCGCATCAGCGTCGCCGCTCCCACCATCGGCGCCAGTCGCCCCGCGACCTCGCTCATCGGCGCCAGCAGCGGCAGTCCGCCGCCGGGCAGCTGCACCGTCTCATAGGCGATGGCGGTCACCCGATCGGCGAGCAGCCGGTCGGTGAGCGGCCGGTCGGCCGCCAGGTGCAGATAGGTGAACAGCACCAGGTCGTCACGGAAGTAGCCGTACTCGCCGGCGATCGGCTCCTTGACCTTGAGCAGCAGTTCGGCATGCGCCCAAACGTCGGCCGCGTCGTCGAGCAGGCGGGCGCCCGCGGCCTCGTACTCGGCATCCGACATCGACGAGCCGGCGCCTGCGCCGCGCTGCACCACGACGTCGTGGCCCTGCGCGACCAGGTCGTGCACGCCCGCGGGCGTCAATGCCACGCGGTACTCGTTGTTCTTCACCTCGGTGGGGACGCTGATCCTCACGTTTGTGTCCTTTCCGCGCCCGGTAGGGCGCCGTCATGCGCCCGGCGGGCGCGTTCAGGGTATGCCGACGGTCGGTCGCACGATACCCACATCTCGGCCGCCGCCGTGCACCGTCAACGGCAGGGCGGAGGTCGCCGCGGCGACCTGCTCGGCGGTCAGGGCGCCCGCGGCGCCGAGCAGGTGCAGCGCGATCGCGTTCTTCGCGCGGTCGGAGCCGTCGAGCACCTTCAGCGCGACGGTGGTGCCGTCGGGCGCGGCCATGATCATCACGCCCTCCGCGCCGCCCTTGGCGAACGCGCCGGTGCGCTCGATGGTCACCGTGTCGGGCCGGCCGGGGCCGTCGACCGCCCACGGGTGCGCGCGCACCGCCTGTACGATCGCCGCCGCACTGCGATGCAGCGCGAACGGCGAGCGCGGTGCGGCCGTGGCGAACCGGTGCACGCCCCGGGCGAGCCCGGCCAGGGTGATCGCGTGCACGGGGGCGCCGCATCCGTCCACCGCGGTCGCAGCCGGCTTCTCGCCGGTCATCCGCTCGATCACCTCGCGGATGTGCACCTGCAGCGGATGCTGCGGGTCGAGGTAGTCGTGAAGGTCCCAGCCCGAGGCGCGGCACGCCAGCAGCATGGCGGCGTGCTTGCCCGAGCAATTCATCCGCACGCGCGACGGCCCGGCGCCCGCACGCACCAATGCGTCGCGGGTGTCGGCGTCGGCGGGCCAGGCCGGGGGGCAGCCCAAGTCGTCTTCGCCGGCTCCGGCTGCATCGAGGATGCTGCGCACCACCGCCGCATGCCGGTCGGTGCCGGCATGGCTCGCCGTCGACAGGGCCAGCGCCTCGCCCTCGAGCGCGGCGCCTGCGGTCGCGCTGCCCAGCGCCTGAAAGGGCTTCAGGCTCGAGCGCGGCAGCACGAGGGCCTGCACGTCGCCGTGCCTGGCCAGTTCGGTGCCGTCGGGGGCCAGCACGATGGCGATGCCCGCATGCCTGGACTCGATGAAGCCGCTGCGTTCGACGACGGCGAGTTCGACGGCGTCGGAGATCGCGACGGTCTGCGGCACCCTTCGAGCCTAGCGCCGGGCCTTCACAGGCACATCAGACGCACTGTGCGAGACTGACCCCATGTTCGGAGAACACCGCTACCAGGTCACCGCGACCTGGCAGGGCAACCGCGGCACCGGCACGAGCGGCTACCGCGATTACACCAGGGATGTCGCCCTGCAGATCGCAGGCAAGCCCGAGATCGCGGCATCCTCCGACAAGCCCTTCCGCGGCGACCCGTCGCGCTGGAACCCGGAGGATCTGCTGGTGGCCGCGCTGTCGCAGTGCCACCTGCTGTCGTACCTGCACGCGTGCGTGCAGGCAGGCGTCGTGGTCACCGGCTACCGCGACGACGCGTCGGGGCTCATGCGCGAGGACGGCGCGGGCGGCGGCGCCTTCGTCGAGGTGGTGCTGCGCCCGCACGTGCGCATCGCCGACGCGTCGATGGCGGATGCCGCACTGGCCGCACACGCGCAGGCCGCGGCCTGGTGCTTCATCGCGAACTCCGTGAACTTCCCCGTGCGCCACGAGCCGGTGATCGAGGTCGGCGCAGCCTGACTCAGCGCCGCTCGTGCGGCAGGATCTGCTTGATGCGGTCCACGCCATGCGCGGGCACCTCGTTGTACGCGTGCGCGAGTTCCTGGCCCGAGAGGTCGTGGATCGCCGCCATGATCTCATCGGTCGCGAGTCGGCGCGCGCGGCTCGAAGAGGCGGGGCCGTGCCCGCTGAGATCGAGCGGTTCACCGAAACGCACCGTCACCCGGGGGCGGGTCGACGGCAGTCGCGCACCGACAGGCATCGCCTTGTCGGTGCCGATCAGCCCCACCGGCACCACCAATGCGCCGGTCTGCAGGGCGAGGAACGCCACCCCGGTACGACCCTTGTACAGTCGGCCGTCGAGCGAGCGGGTGCCTTCGGGGTAGAGCGCCACCGCCCGGCCGTCCTCGAGCAGCAGTCGCTGCTGGTCGAGCGCGTCCAGCGCCGCCTGGCCCGCGCCGCGCTGCACCCGGATCGCGCCGAACGCCGTGAAGCACTGACGGGAGAGCCATCCCGACACCCCCGCGCCGTCGAAGTAGCTGGCCTTTGCCAGGAAGTGCACCGGCCGGGGTGCGGCGACCGGGATCGCGATGGAATCGATGAACGACAGGTGATTGCTGGCGAAGATCACCGGCCCGGTGCGCGGCACGGCCGCCTTGCCCTCGATCCGGGGGCGGTAGACCAGCCGCGTCAACGGTGCGAGCACCGCGCGGCCCAGCGCGTAAGTCGGCCCCATGGCCTTCGGCGGTGTGGCGGCCTCGGCGAAGTCGGGCACGTCCGCGGATGTCACCCAACGAGGGTACCCGCGGCATCATGCCGACTTCGGCATGGAAGGCGCCCGCGGCTCGTTGTCAGCGCAGTCAAAGGCGGGATAGGGCAGGATAGAGCGTCCGCCCCGATCCTGCGAGGTTCCTCCGTGCGTCTGCGCCCCCTTATCGCTCTCTCCGCCGTCGCCGTGGTCACGGTGTTGCTGGCCGGCTGCGCCGGCGCCGGATCGCCGTCGGCGAGCCCCAGCGGCACGGTGAAACCCGCCACCGACCTGTGCCAGGCGGCGGCCAAGCCCGGCGACGCGTCGAAGGCCGTCAAGGTGGCCGGCGACGCCGGCAAGGAGCCGACGTCGGTGACCTTCACCGCACCGCTGACGATCAAGTCGCTGCAACGCACCGTGGTGAGCGAGGGCTCCGGCGCGAAGCTCAAGAACGGTCAGTGGGTGAACATGGCGCTGAGCGCGTTCGACGCCACGACTGGCAAGAAGATCGGCTCGACCGGCTATCAGCCGGGCACCTTCCTGCCCAGCCAGGTGTCGGCGGCCACCACGCTCGGCCAGGTGCTGGGCTGCGCCACCATCGGCACCCGCATCGTGATCGCGCTGCCGCCGCAGCAGTCGCAGGGCGGTGCGGTCTACGTGTTCGACGTGCTGGGCACCTCGGCCACCAAGGCCTGGGGCACGACGCAGCCGGCGGTCGACGGCATGCCGAAGGTCACGCTCGCCGCCGACGGCAAGCCGACCATCACGATCCCCGACACCGCGCCTCCCACCGCACTCCAGATCGCGGTGCTGAAGCAGGGCGACGGCGCGGTGGTCGCCGACGGCGACACCGTGCTGCTGCAGTACTCGGGCGTGTCGTGGGACGACAAGAAGAACTTCGACTCGAGCTGGAAGCGCGGCGCGCCCACGACGTTCGCCACGAACCAGGTGTACGAGGGCTTCGGCAAGGCACTGGTCGGTCAGAAGGTCGGCAGTCAGGTGCTCGTCGTGATGCCGCCGTCGATGGGCGACACCAGCGGAAACCTCAAGGGCAAGACGCTCGTGTTCGTGATCGACATCCTCGCCACCCAGCACGCGCAGGCGCAGTGACCGGCGCGGGCGCGCACGGATAGGCTGGCCCGATGCGGCGGGTGATCGTGCTGGGCTCGACCGGGTCGATCGGCACCCAGGCGCTCGAAGTGATCGCCGCGAACCCCGACGGCTTCGCCGTCGTGGGGCTGGCCGCAGGCTCCGATCGGGCGGGCATGGCAGCCCAGGCGGCGCGCTTCGGCGTGGCGCACACGGCGCTCGGCGCGTTCGAGGCCGAGCAGCTGGTGCGCGAGGTCGACGCCGACGTGGTGCTCAACGGCATCACCGGGTCGGTGGGGCTCGGTCCCACCCTGGCCGCGCTCGAGGCCGGACGCACGCTCGCGCTGGCCAACAAGGAGTCGCTGATCGTCGGCGGCGACCTGGTGAGCGCACTCGCCGCCCCCGGTCAGCTCGTGCCGGTCGACTCCGAGCACTCCGCGATCGCGCAGGCGCTGCGCGCCGGCGCGCCCGACGAGGTGCGCCGGCTCATCCTCACCGCCAGCGGCGGCCCGTTCCGCGGCCGCAGCCGGGCGCAGCTCGCCGACGTGACGCCCGCGCAGGCGCTCGCCCACCCCACGTGGGACATGGGTCGCGTGGTCACCACCAACTCGGCCACGCTGGTGAACAAGGGGCTCGAGGTGATCGAGGCGCATCTGCTGTTCGGCGTGCCCTACCGCGACATCGAGGTGGTGGTGCATCCGCAGTCGATCGTGCACTCCATGGTGGAGTTCTGCGACGGCTCGACCATCGCGCAGGCGTCGCCGCCCGACATGCGGCTGCCCATCTCGCTCGGCCTGCACTGGCCGCATCGGGTGCCAGGGGCCGGCCGCCCGCTCGACTTCACCCGGGCGTCGAGCTGGACGTTCGAGCCGCTCGACGACGATGCGTTCGGCGCGGTGGCGCTGGCCAAGCGCGTGGGCGAGGCGGGCGGCACGTGGCCGGCCGTGTTCAACGCCGCCAATGAAGAG
>CAYLMS010000086.1:0-6830 GCA_964384455.1 uncultured Microbacterium sp.
CACGGCGGCTGCGCGCGGTGTGCCGCACGCACGGGTCATGGCGGCGCGCTGGGGGTGGGGCGGTGGGATCGTGACCGCACTGCTGCTGCTGCTCGTGGCTCGCCCTACGCCGCGTGAGGCGTTCTGGGGGCCGTACACGACCGTTCCGAGGGCGGCTGCCGACGTACTTCTGAATGCGCAGCTCAGCCGCGCTGTCGATATCCCGCTCACCGTCCTCATGGCCGCCGGCATCGTTGCGATCGTCGGCTGGCAGCGGCGGCACCTGTGGCTGGTGCTCGGCTGGACGTCGCTGGCGTTCATCTACGTCGTCAGCGCTGCGCTTCCCAAGGACTGGTTCCGCTACGGGATCACTGGCACCTGGTACAGCGATCTGTTCCGCATCACCGCCCTGTTCCCGACCGTCGTGGTACCGCTCGGCGCGCTCGGCTTCGCGGCGCTCATCGGCGTCGCCGCAGCACCGCTGCGGCGTTCGCCGAAGGCTGCAGCGGCCACCCGCGTGGTGGCAGGTGCCGCGGCGGGTGCGCTGGTGATCGCCCTCACCCAGACGGGTGCACCACTGGCCGTGGCCACCGCGTCGGCGCGCACGAGCTATGCGATCGGGCCGTACGCCCCGCTGCTGACATCGTTCGAGCGGGCGCTGATCGACCGCCTGCCCGAACATGTCGCACGCGACGAGGTGATCGCGGGCAGCCCCTGGACGGGCACCTCACTGAGCTATGCACTCGCCGATCGCAAAGCGCTGGTGCCGCACATCTACGACGACCTGAACGGCGACCTGAACCCCGACACGCAGACCATCCTTCATCGCCTCAATCAGGCGCGCACCGATCCGGCCGTGTGCGCCGCTGTGCGCCGCACCCACACGCGCTGGGTGCTCGACTTCGGCGACCAGGAGGTGCACGGCGGAAACCACGTCTACCCCGGCCTGACAGGCCTGGTGCAGGCGGGTGTCGCTGTGCTGGTCGACAGCGACGGACCCATCGCGAAGCTGTACCGCATCACCGCGTGCGACTGAGTCGGGTCACTCCGGCTCGCGGTGACGGAACGGAGCATACGTCGGCACCGACGGGGTCGCCTGGATGTCGAGCTGCAGCGCACTGATCAGCATCTGTGTGCCGAGCATCAGCGGCAGTGCGGCGAACATCACGGTGGCAGCCGTGGCGGCCCCCGTGCCGAGCGCCGCGAACAGCAGCCACACCGTCACGATCAGCCCGAATCCGACCAGCCCGAGCCCCAGAAACAGCAGCAGTGCGATGGGGGAGAACGACCACAGCACATAGCGGTACCAGATGCGCGACCAGAAGCCGACGGTAAGCCGCCCCAGCAACTCGGGGATCACCCGCCCGAGCCGGATGCTCGACACCTCAGCGCCGTAGACCGCCGGGATGGGCACATCCACCGCCGGCACCTGCAGGATGTTCAACCGGATCAGCAGATCGTTCTCGAAGCTGTACCGCTTGGCCATCCGGTCCAGGTCCACGCGCCGCAGCACTTCGGTGCGCACGGCGGTGTACCCGTTCTGCGGGTCGAACAGGTTCCAGTACCCGGATGCGGCCTTCGTGAAGAAGGACAGCATGATGCTGCCGAACACGCGATGCCGCGGCATCCCGTTGAACGACTCCGGGGCGAAGAACCGGTTGCCCTTCGCGAAGCCGAAGCCTTCATCGGTGACCTTGTCCAGCAGTGCCGGCAGGTGTGCCGGATCCATCTGCGCGTCGCCCGCCATCACCACGTCCACATCGGCGCCGAGTTCCATCGCCGCACGATGCGCCGTGATGATGGCGCCGCCGACGCCTTGATTGACGTCATGCCGGATCAAGGTCACCCTGGGGTCCGTGCTGGCCGACACCACGGCGCTGGTGCCGTCGGGACTGCAGTCGTCGACGATCACGATGTGATCGACGAGTTCCGGCATCGTCTCGATCACGCGGCCGATCATCTTCTCCTCACGGTAGGCCGGGATCACGGCCGCGATGACGGCGCCCTTATACATGCGTCGATCCCTCGGCCGGCGCATGGAACACCCAATGCCGGTAGGCGAAGTAGTTCCACACTGTGGTGGCCACGACGGCGAGCACCTTGCCCGCCTCCCAGCTGACACCGAGGCGGTCGGCGCCCCACACGATGGCGGTGGTTGCTACCGTGTTGGCCGCCACGAGTGCGGTGTAGCGGCCCACACTCGGCACGAGTCTCGAACTCGACGCGAACGCCACGACTCGCTGCAGCGTGTAGGTGAGCGCGAAGGATGCGAGGAAGGCGACCGGAGTGGCGACGGCCAGCATCACCCCCAGTGCCTGGTGCAGCACCCACAGCAGCCCGAAGTCGAACGCGAAGCAGATGCCGCCGACGACGAGGTAGCGCACGGCGTCGACAGCCCACAGTCGGGCGATCGGCGAGGGGGTGAGCACTCGACAATCCTGCCAGAGCGGGTGCGTGCGTCGGTCGAAGGGTGCACCGTTAGACTCCCAGAGGCGGATCGGCCGCATCTCACCACGGGCCAGGAGGGCGACGCGGGCATGGATCTTCTCATCGTCGGCTCCGGGCTGTTCGGGCTCACCATCGCCGAGCGGGCCGCCGCATCCGGTCGCAAGGTCACGATCGTGGAGCGCCGTCACCACCTGGGCGGCAACGCATACAGCGAGAACGAGCCGACCACCGGCATCGAAGTGCACCGCTATGGCGCGCACCTGTTCCACACCTCCAACGCGACCGTGTGGGAGTACGTCAACCGGTTCACCGCCTTCACCTCCTACGTGCACCGCGTGTACACGAACCACCGCGGCGTCGTCTACCCACTGCCGATCAACCTCGGCACGATCAACCAGTTCTTCGCCGCCGCCTACACGCCCGACCAAGCGCGTGCGCTGGTGCACGAGCAGGCGGGTGAGTTCGACCCGAAGGCCGCCGGCAACCTCGAGGAGCGCGGCATCGGGCTGATCGGCCGCCCGCTGTACGAGGCGTTCATCCGCGACTACACCGCCAAGCAGTGGCAGACCGATCCGACGCAGCTGCCCGCCGAGGTGATCAGCCGGCTGCCGGTGCGCTACACCTACGACAACCGCTACTTCAACGACACCTGGGAGGGTCTGCCGGTCGAAGGCTACACGGCGTGGCTCGAGCGCATGGCCGACCACGCCAATATCGAGGTGCACCTGTCGACCGACTTCTTCGACGTCGATCAGCCGCTCAACAAGCGGGGTGCTGTCGGCCAGGTGCCGATCGTCTACACCGGACCGGTCGACCGTTACTTCGACTACGCCCAGGGCGAGTTGGGCTGGCGCACGCTCGACTTCGAGCAGGAGGTGCTCGGCACCGGCGACTTCCAGGGCACGAGCGTGATGAACTACGCCGATGCCGACGTGCCCTACACCCGCATCCACGAGTTCCGGCACTTCCATCCCGAACGCGCCGATCGCTACCCGGCCGATCGCACGGTGATCATGCGGGAGTACTCGCGCTTCGCGTCGCGCGACGACGAACCCTACTACCCGGTGAACACCGCAGCCGACCGCCGCGGGCTGCTCGCCTACCGGGAGCTGGCCAAGGGGGAGCGCGGCGTGCACTTCGGCGGTCGCCTGGGCACGTACCAGTATCTCGACATGCACATGGCGATCGGCTCTGCACTGTCGCTGTGGCACAACCAACTGGCGTGAGCGCGTCGCGGGTCGCTGTCGTCGGCGGCGGCATCGTGGGCGTGGCACTCGCGCGTGCGCTCGCCCGGCGCGGAGCCGAGGTTACCGTGCTCGAGAAGGAGGCGCGGCTGGCCACGCACCAGACCGGGCACAACTCCGGCGTCGTGCATGCCGGCCTCTACTACGCGCCCGGATCGCTGAAGGCCACGCTGTGCGCGGCGGGCCGGGGCATGATCCGTGACTTCTGCGCCGAGAAGCAGCTGCCCTACCGCGAGGTGGGCAAACTCGTGGTCGCGGTGGATGAGTCCGAATTGCCGGCGCTGGCCGAGATCGAGCGGCGCTCGATCGCCAACGGCGTGCCCGATCTCGCGCGCATCGATGACGCGGCCCGGCTGCGCGAGATCGAGCCGCACGCGGCGGGGGTGGCCGCGGTGCACTCGCCGCACACGGCCGTGGTGGACTACGGCGCGATCACCGAGGCGATGGCGCAGGACGTGCGCGCCGCCGGCGGCAGCATCCGGCTCGGCCACGAGGTGACCGGCATGCGGCGAGAGCGGGGAGCCGTGCGCCTGCTCACGCCGGTCTCGGACGACGTGTTCGACCGCGTGGTCGCGTGCGCCGGCTTGCAGTCCGACGTGGTCGCCCGCCTGATCGGCGCCGACCCGTCGCCGAAGATCCTGCCGTTCCGCGGCGAATACTGGGAGCTGAAGCCCGAGCGCACCTCGCTCGTGAACGGGATGATCTACCCGGTGCCCGACCCGCGCTTCCCGTTCCTCGGGGTGCACTTCACCCGCGGCGTGTACGACTCCGTGCATGTCGGCCCCAATGCCGTGCCGGCGCTGGCCCGCGAGGGCTACCGGTGGCTGGCCATCTCGCCGAAGGACACGTGGCAGTCGCTGCGCTGGCCGGGCGCCTGGCCGCTGGCCAAGCAGCACTGGCGCATGGGCGTGGACGAGATAAGCGGGTCGCTGATCAAGCGGCTCTACTTCGCGAAGGCCCGCCGGTTCGTGCCGGAACTGCGCATGTCGGACCTCGCCCGCAAGGCGGGGGCAGGCGTGCGCGCCCAGGCGTGGGGGAGGGCCGGCGAACTGCTCGACGACTTCGCGGTCGACCAGGTGGGGCCGGTGACCCTGCTGCGCAACGCACCCTCGCCCGCGGCCACCAGCAGCATGGCCATCGCCGAGCACGTCATCGAGCACCATCTGTCGGCGGCCTGACGGTGTCGGCGCGGCGGCATCCGTAGACTCGAACGCGTGACCATCGCGGCCGTAGGCGCTCCCGGTTCGCTCCGGCGCTACCTGCACTCGCTGTGGCTGCTGTCGGCGCGCGATCTGCGGGTGCGCTACGCCACGAGCTGGCTGGGCTACCTGTGGTCGATCCTCGACCCGCTGGTGATGAGCGCGATCTACTGGTTCGTGTTCACCCAGGTGTTCCATCGCGGGCATGTCGGTGAGCGGCCGTACATCGTGTTCCTCATCGCCGGGGTGCTGCCGTGGGTGTGGTTCAACGCGGTCGTCACCGACTTCACCAGGGCGTTCAGCAAGGATGCGCGACTGGTGCGTTCCACCGCCATCCCGCGCTCGATCTGGATGAACCGCATCGTGCTCTCCAAGGGGATCGAGTTCCTCTGCTCGCTGCCGGTGCTCGTGCTGTTCGCCCTGATCTCGGGTGCGCAATGGCACTGGCAGCTGGTGTGGTTCCCGGTGGCCGTGCTGCTGCAGGTCGTGCTCTCGGTGGGGCTCGGGCTGCTGATCGGCCCGCTCTGCGTGCTGTGGGGAGACCTCGAGCGCACGACGCGCCTCGTGCTGCGGTTTCTGTTCTACGCGTCGCCGGTGATCTACTCGGTCAACGACCTGCCCGGCGGGTTCCGCGAGGTGGCGGCGCTCAACCCGCTGTCGGGCATCTTCACGCTGTACCGGATGGCGTTCTTCCCGCAGCAGTGGGACCACCTCACGATCCTCGTCGGCGGCGGTGTCAGTGTGCTCGTGCTGGCGCTCGGCCTGCTCGTGTTCCGCAGGCTCGAACCGGCAGTGCTGAAGGAGTTGTGATGGGCGAGCATGCGATCGAGGTCGATTCGCTCGGCATCCGCTTCCGGCGCAGCCGACGCGGCCGACGCAGCCTGAAGGACCTGTTCGGCGGCGCGGCGCGCCGCGAGCGGCCTGGCGAGTTCTGGGCGCTGCGCGACGTGTCGTTCGGCGTGCAGCCGGGGGAGTCGATCGGCGTGGTCGGTCGCAATGGGCAGGGCAAGTCGACGCTGCTCAAGCTCGTCGCAGGCGTGCTGCTGCCCGACGAGGGCGGCGTGACGGTGCGCGGCGGGGTGGCGCCGCTGATCGAGATCACCGGCGGCTTCGTGGGCGACCTCACCGTGCGCGAGAACGTGCGCCTGACCGCGGGCCTGCACGGCATGGGCAAGGCCGAGATCGCGCGCCGGTTCGACGACATGATCGGCTTCGCCGAGTTGGAGGATTTCGTCGAGACGCCGTACAAGCACCTGTCCAACGGCATGAAGGTGCGGCTGGCGTTCAGCGTGGTGTCGCAGCTGGAGGAGCCTATCCTGCTCGTCGACGAGGTGCTCGCCGTCGGCGACAAGGCCTTCCGCGAGAAGTGCTACCGGCGCATCGACGAACTGCTCGCATCGGGACGCACCCTGTTCTTCGTGTCGCACAACGAGAACGACCTGCGCCGCTTCTGCACGCGCGGGCTGTACCTCGACAAAGGCCGGCTGGCACTGGACGGCCCGATCGATGAGGTGCTCGCCCGGTACGACGCCGACTACGCGGGCTGAGGCCCCGACGCCGCCAGCGGCGGCATCGGCGCCCACGCGGCATCCCGGTCGATCGCGCGCCCGTCGCGCAGCCCCCGGAACAGGTTGCTCGTGCCGCGCACGGTGCGCTCCACGGCGACCAGGCGGATCAACTCCTTGCCGAACGTGAGTGCCGTGCCTGCGCCGAACAGCGCCGGCCGGTACACGCCGAGCGCCCGGTAGTAGCGCTTCATGATGGCCCGGTTGCGCATGATGTAGTAGCGGTACGCGTTGCTCGACGCGTTCATGTGGCGGATGCCCATGTCCCACTGCCGGATCTCGCGCGTGCGGCGCAGCACGAACTCGTCGACGATCACCGAGGTGGTCACCCGCGACGCCAGCCATCCGTACATCTGGTCATCCCAGTAGATGAAGAACCGGGGGTCCGGGAGGCC
>CAYLMS010000087.1:0-6802 GCA_964384455.1 uncultured Microbacterium sp.
GGCCGCGGCCCGTTCCGCTGGACCTGCATCTCGGGCGACCCGGCCGATCTGAAGCGTCTCGACGACCTCGCCGTCGAGCTGTTCGCCGACGACGACATCGTGACCCGGTGGATCGGTCTCGCCCGGCAGTACGTGCCGATCGAGGGCCTGCCCGCCCGGGTCTGCTACCTCGGCTTCGGCCAGCGCAAGAAGTTCGGACTCGCGGTCAACGAGCTGATCCGTCGCGGCGAGGTGAAGGGCCCCGTGGCGTTCTCGCGCGACAACCTCGACTCGGGCTCGATCATCAACCCGACGTTCGAGTCCGAGAACATGCCCGACGGCTCCGACCTCATCTCGGACTGGCCCTACCTGAACGGACTGCTGAACGCCTCAGGAATGTGCGATCTGATCGCCATACAGGCCAACTACGCGATGGGAGACTCGGTGCACACCGGGGTCACCATGATCGCGGACGGCACCGAGCAGGCCGCGTTCCGGCTCAAGGCCGCCCTCACGGTGGACAGCGGCATCGGCGTCGTGCGGCATGCGCAGTCCGGTTACGCGCGCGCCAAGCAGGTCGCCGACACGGTCGGCCCCTCGCAGGGCCTGTCGATCCCGCTGTGGTGGACGCCGACGGCGACGTTCGGCCCCGACACCGCGAGCGGCGATGCCTGATCGGATCGACGTCGACCTGGTCGTCACCGGGGCGGCTGAGCTGCTCACCTGCGCCGGGGATGCCGCCGATCTGGTCGGCCGCCTCCCCGGTGCGGGGGTCGCGGTGAGCGGCGAGCGGATCGTCGCCGTCGGAGACGTCTCGGGCTATCGCGGCCGCCGCGAGGTCGACGCCCGCGGCGGGGTGGTCATGCCGGGCTTCGTCGACGCGCATACGCACCTCGTGTTCGGCGCCGACCGCGTCGAGGAATACGCGGCCAGGGTCGGCGGCACCGCGGTGCCGCCGGGCGCGCCCCGCGGCATCCAGGGAACGGTGCGCGAGACGCGCCGCGCCGACCGGGCCGAACTGACCCGCACGGCGGCGGCCCGCATCGCCTCGATGATCGACTCGGGCACCACCACCGTCGAGGTCAAGACCGGCTACGGGCTCGACGACATGCACGAGCTGCGCATGCTGGAGGTCACTCGCGACCTCGCCCGGATGCTGCCCATCGACGTGGTCTCGACCTACCTCGGCGCCCACGCCTACCCGCCCGAGGGGCATCCCGATCGTTACGTCGACAGCATCGTGCGGCGCATCCCGGCGCTCGGCGGGCTCGCTGACGCGTGCGACGTGTACTGCGACGACGGCTATTACACGCTCGCCGACACCGCGCGCATCTTCGCGGCGTCGCGCGCTGCGGGGCTGCCGGTGAAGCTGCATCTCGACGCGTACGGCCCCACCGGCGCGGCATCCCTCGCGATCGAGTACGGCGCGATCAGCGTCGACCACCTGAACCACACGACCGACGCCGAACTGCGGCGCCTGGCCGCGGCCGGCATCCCCGGCGTCTACCTGCCGTGCCTCGAATACGCGGTGGGGCATCCGGCGCCGTTCGATCCGCGCCGCGCACTGGACGCCGGCATGGAGCTGGCGCTCGCGACCGATCTGTGCCCTGGATGCTTCGCCACCAACATGCAGCTCGTGATCGCGATGGCGTGCCGCACGGGCGGGCTGACCCCGGCGCAGGCCGTGCGGGCGGCGACGCACGGGTCGGCGCGGGCGCTCGGCCGTGCCGACTGGGTGGGCTCGCTGCTGCCTGGGATGCAGGCCGACCTCGTGGTGCTCGACATCCCCCGCTATGAGCACCTGGCCTACCGCATCGGCGCGAACTCGGCGGCCGTGGTGATCGCGCGCGGTGCGGTCGTGGCCGAGGCCGAGGTCGCGGCATGAACGGCCGCTGGCACGCGGAGCTGGCGTGGCTCGGCGGCGACCGGGTCGATCGCAATGTGCTGATCGAGTGCGCCGGCGGGCTGATCACCCGGGTCGAGCCCGGCGCGCCGCAGCCCGGCGATGCGACGCCGCTGCGCGGACTGGTGCTGCCGGGATTCGCGAACACGCACTCCCATGTGTTCCACCGGGCGATCCGCGGCCAGACGCAGACCGGGGTGGGCGACTTCTGGCGCTGGCGCGACCTCATGTACGGCGTGGCCGACCGGCTCGATCCCGACACCCTGTACGACCTGGCGTTCGCGACCTACGCCGAGATGGCGCTGGCCGGCATCACGACGGTGGGCGAGTTCTTCTACCTGCACCACGACCGCGACGGCCGCCGCTACGCCGATGCGAACGAGCTCGGCCTCACCGTGGCGCGGGCGGCGGCCGATGCCGGACTGCGGATGACGCTGCTCGACACCTGCTACCTGCAGGCCGACGTCGCCGGCTCGCCCCTGACGGGCACGCAGCGCCGATTCGACGACGGCGACGTCGAGGGCTGGATGGCGCGTGTGCAGCGGCTGGTGCCGCATGAGCGGCTGCGGGTCGGGGCGGCGATCCACAGCATCCGTGCCGTGCCGCGCGCAGCGTTCGCGCCGATCGCGGAATTCGCGCGCGGTGCGGGGATGCCGCTGCACGTGCACCTCTCGGAGCAGCCGGCCGAGAACCGGGCCGCGCTGGAGGCCTTCGACCTCACCCCGACGGCGCTGCTCGCCGAGGCGGGCGTGTGGGGGCCGGATGCGACGGCCGTGCACGCGACCCATCTTACCGCCGCCGACATCCGGACGCTCGGCGATGCCGGCGCGTCGATCTCGATGTGCTGCACGACCGAGCGCGATCTCGCCGACGGGATCGGTCCGGCATCGCGGCTGGCCGCGGCGGGTGCTCCGATCGTGGTGGGCAGCGATGCGCACATGATGCTCGACCTGCTCGAAGAGACGCGCGCCGTCGAGCTCGACCTGCGCCTGGTCACGCAGGCCCGCGGGCATTTCGCGGTGCCCGAGCTCGCGCGCATGCTCACCGAGAACGGCGCGGCATCCCTCGGCTGGAACGCCGGCCGGCTCGCCCCCGGGCGGCTGGCCGACTTCGTGCTGCTCGATCTCGAGTCCCCGCGCACCGCCGGTGCGCGCGGAGGTGATCCGCTCGCGCACGCGCTGTTCGCGGCGACAGCGGCGGATGTCGTCACCGTCGTCAGCGGCGGGCGCACCGTGGTGCATGACCGGCTGCACCTGGCGGCTGGCGCCGTAGGCCCGCGCCTGGAACGCGCGATCGCCGCCGTGCGCTGAACGGCGCGGGCGCCGCGCTTGCGCCGCGCCCCTCTTCCCCGCGGCACCCCCGACCCTTCCCGAACCGCCCTGGTTGCGCCCCGGGGCGCGGGGAGTTTCGGCGCGCTGAGGGCGGTTCGGCGCGTGGCGTTGCGCGCTGTGTGGTGTCTCGTCGTGCCCATGGTTTCTCGGCGCTGTCGGGGCCTCGGAATATGCTGTGCGACGTCAGGCGCACACGCTGCGCGCACATCGTCGGGAAGGGCGGGCTGGGAATGACATCCGCACGGGAAATCGTCGAACGCTACCATCGCGCGTGGACAGCCGGCCGGGTCGATGAGGCCATGACCCTGGTGGCTCCGGATGTGGTGTGCCATGCGCCGGGCCAGGAGCTCGTCGGGCACGCCGCCTATGCTGCGTTCCTCGGCGGCTTCGCGCCGCGACTGACGGGTCTGGCCGACATCGCCGACTTCGCCTCGGGCGACCGGGTCGCTCTGTTCTACTATCCGCAGACCGCGGCCACCTCGACCGCGCCGACGGCGGAGTGCTTCACGGTGCGCGACGGGCTGATCGTCGAGAACGTGCTCGTGTTCGACCGGCTGTCGTTCGCACCGCCGCCCGCCTGACGCGTAGCCTGCCCGACGGCCCATCCGGCCTGACGCGCCGGTGCTCTTCGAGAAACCACGCCGCCGACGAGATGTCGCGCGGCGCGTGGTGTCTCGTCGCACACGTGGCTTCTCGCTGTGCGGGATGGCGCGGTCACCGCGTGCGGCGGCGCCCGATGCGCACCGCGGTCAGCGCGGTACGCGGTAAAGATCGCGGCCGTCGGGGTCGCCCGCACGGGCCGGGCGCAGCGCCGCGGGGGCGGGCCAGCCCAGCTCGAACTGCTGCACGGGTGCATCGATCGCGCCGAAGTCATCGGTCTTCACCAGTACCCGGTCAGGTGTGACCTCCACCATCCGCACCCGCAGCGGCGCGGCATCCGAACGCTCGAGCATCCACACCTCCGCCAGCCAGGCGAGCCCGCGACGCTCGAGCACCTGTTCGGCCTCGAGCCAGTCGAGCGGCGCCGAGGCGTCGCGACCGAGCAGGTCGACGGCGACCCACAGCTCGCCCGCGTCGTCGGCGGGTCGGATCCAGCCGACGACCTCGCCGTCGTCGCGGCGATGCGGAGTGTGGTGAGGTGGCAGCATCCGCCCATGCTAACCACCCCTCGTCACCGCCCGCGGCCCGCGCCGCCCGCGCTGAGTCGCCCCGAACGCGCCGAAACTCCCCGCGGTGCGGGGCGGTTCGGCGCATCCGGGGCGGTTCGGCGGCACGGAGCGGTTCGGTGGGATGCGACGGCGACGGCGACGGCCGGACGGATGCGGCGCCGCCGGCGAAACGAGCGGCCGGCCCGCCGCACCGCGCGCACAGCCGATCGAGGGGTGCGCGCCGCCGCGTGACCTGATACGGTGCAGACGTCTTCGGACCGCTCGCCGGCGCCAGGCCGACCGGCAGCGCTTCCTATGTCATGGCATGCCGACGCCAGGCCGGTCGGCAGCACTTCTGCGGAGGAAGCATGAGCATCACCATCGACCGCGCCCGGATCGCCGAGCTGACCGCGCGCGAGGCCGCCCGCCTCGACGCGCGCACCACGGCGTCGCGCGACATGTACCAGCGCGCGAGCACCCACCTGTCGGGCGGCGTCGCCTCGAGCTATCAGCTGCGCGACCCGTGGCCCATCTACATCGCGCGCGGATCCGGCCCGAAGGTGTGGGATGTCGACGGCAACGAGATGTGGGACTTCCACAACGGCTTCGGCTCGATGGTGCAGGGACACGCGCACCCCGCGATCGGCGCCGCCATCGCCGCCCGCTACCCGCAGGGCACCCACTTCGGCTGCCCGACCGAGGACGACATCGTCGTGGCCGACGAGCTCGCCCGGCGCTGGGGTCTGCCCAAGTGGCGCTACACCAACTCGGGCTCCGAGGCGACGATGGATGCCATCCGCATCGCCCGCGCCCTCACCGGCCGCGACACCGTGATGAAGATCTTCGGCTCGTACCACGGTCACCACGACACCGTGATGGTGTCGATCGGCGTCGAGTACGACAAGATCGGCGACCGCGAGAACCTGGCATCCCTCTCCTACGGCGCCGGCATCCCGCAGTCCGTCGTCGACATGACCGTCGCCGTGCCGTTCAACGACGCCGGCGCCATGGAGCGGCGCATCGAGCGGCTCACCGCGGAGGGCCGCAAGCCCGCGTGCGTCATCATGGAGGCCGCCATGATGAACCTCGGCGTCGTGCTGCCCGAGGACGGCTACCTGCAGGCCGTGCGCGACATCACGCGCCGCCACGGCATCGTGCTCATCTTCGACGAGGTGAAGACCGGTCTGTGCATCGCCCCCGGTGGGGCCACCGACAAGTTCGGGGTGACCCCCGACATGGTCACGCTCGCGAAGGCGCTCGGCGGCGGGCTGCCCTCGGGCGCGATCGGCGCGACCGAGGAGGTGATGGCCGTCGTCGAGAACCACTCGGTCTACCAGGTGGGCACCTACAACGGCAACCCGCTCACGATGGCAGCGGCGCGCGCCTCGCTCGAGCAGGTGCTCACCCCCGACGCCTACGCGCACCTCGCCCACCTGAACGACCGCATCGTGAGCGGATGCCAGGGGGTGGTCGACCGCTACGACCTGCCCGGCTATGCGCTCGGCATCGGGTCGAAGGGATGCGTCACGTTCTCCACCAAGAAGGTCGTCGACTACGAGACCTTCAAGGAGAACCAGGATGCCGACCTGGCCGACCTGGCCTGGCTGTTCAACCTCAACCGCGGCATCTTCATGACGCCCGGCCGCGAGGAGGAGTGGACGCTGTCGGTCACCCACACCGACGAGGCGATCGACGCCTACATCGCGGTGTTCGAGGAGCTCGCGGCCGAACTCACCGCCTGATCCACCGACCCGGCGTGCGGCGGCGACGGTCGGCGGCCCGTGCCGCTGCCCGTGCCGCGGCACGCCGGGACTCAGCCGCGGCTGCGGGCCACGGCATCCCACACCTCCTCGGCGACGGCGCGCTTGGATCCGGATGCCTGCGCCACCTGCTCGCCGCCGGCGGTCAGCACGATCACCTCGTTGTCGGCCTGCTCGAACCCGGCGTGCCAGTCCACGGCGTTCACCACGAGCAGGTCGCATCCCTTGCGCGCGAGCTTGCGGCGGCCGCGATCGAGCAGCTCGGCCGCCGAGCCGACGGTCTCGGCCGCGAAGCCGACGATCGTCTGCCCGGGGCGCCGCGCCGCGACGAGGGCGGCGAGCACGTCTTCGGTCTCGACCAGGGCGAGCGTGCGGTCGGGGCCGGGCGCCGCATCCTTCGTCAGCTTCGTGTCGGAGACCTGTTGCGGGCGGTAGTCGGCCACGGCCGCCGCCATCACGATCACATCGGCATCGGCGGCCTGCGCGCTCATCGCGGCGGCCAGTTCGGCAGCGGTGCCTGCCCGCACCAGGTGGATCCGCGGATGCGCGACGGTGTCGAGCACGCCGTCGTCGGTGTGCGCCGACACGAGCACGACCTCGGCGCCGCGCTCGGCGGCGGCACGGGCGAGCGCCGCGCCCTGGCGTCCGCTGGAGCGGTTGCCGAGGAAGCGCACGGGGTCG
>CAYLMS010000088.1:0-6785 GCA_964384455.1 uncultured Microbacterium sp.
GACACCGACCTCGGCGACGATCGGCTGCTCAGCGAGACCTCCGCGATGCGCATCGCCGAGGAAGTGCAGAAGGAGGATGCGCGCGCCAGAGCGGCACGGCGCAAGCGGAAGGAGAAGGGCGCGTGAGCACCCCGCAGATCGACGAAGAACCGGTGCTGGTGGCCACCGACCTGCATGCCGGCTACCTGCCGGGCATCAACATCCTCAACGGTGTCAACATCGAGGCGCGCCCGGGCGAGCTGATCGGCATCATCGGACCCAACGGCGCCGGCAAGTCGACGTTCCTGAAGGCCGTGTTCGGGCAGGTCTCGATCCGCAAGGGCACCGTGGTGCTCAAAGGGCAGGACATCACCGGCTTCAAGCCGAACCGGCTGGTGCGCGCCGGCGTGGGCTTCGTGCCGCAGACGAACAACGTGTTCCCCTCGTTGACCATCGAGGAGAACATGCAGATGGGCATCTATCAGAAGCCCAAGGAGTTCAAGCAGGCGCTGGAGCGGATCTTCGAGATCTTCCCCGTGCTCGCCGACCGGCGCACGCAGCGGGCCGGGTCGCTCTCGGGCGGCGAGCGGCAGTCGGTGGCGATGGCGCGTGCACTGATGATGGACCCGTCGGTGCTGCTGCTCGACGAGCCGTCTGCGGGGCTGTCGCCCGTGCGCCAGGACGAGACGTTCATCCGCACCCGCCGCATCAACAAGGCGGGCGTGAGCGTGATCATGGTCGAGCAGAATGCCAGGCGCTGTCTGCAGATCTGCGACCGCGCCTATGTGCTCGACCAGGGCCGCGACGCATACAGCGGCACCGGCCGGGAACTGGCGAACGACCCCAAGGTGATCCAGCTGTACCTCGGCACGCTGGCCGCCGACGTGGAGGCCGAGACGAAGTCGCACCAGGTGATCCCGCCACCCGATGCCGCATCCTGACGGACGAAGGCCCCCGGTCTCCCGGGGGCCTTCGCCGTTGCGGATGTCAGCGGGTCAGGACTTGCCCTCCACCGCGCTCTGCCACACCGGCACGTTCTGGTCGTTGAACTTGTAGATGCCGATGAAGGCGCTCGACGGGTCGTTCTTCGCGTTGAACGGGCCGACGCTCGAGATGCCCTGGTACTGGATCGCCTTCTTCTCCTTGAGGAGCTTCACGCAGTCCGCGAACGAGGTGCACTTGGTCGCGCCCGACAGCGGCGAGCCGTCGTCGTTCGCTCCCGACACCGCGTGCAGGTTCTTCTGGATCGTCACCGGGTCGGTGGCGCCACCCTTGATCGCGGCCAGCGCGGACAGGATGACGGCGTCGTACGACTCCGCCGCGTAGGAGTAGTCCTTCAGCGGCGAACCGTTGGTGGCGTTGTACCAGTCAGACGCGCGCTTCTTGAACGCGTCGTTCGGGTTCACGCCCGGGATGGTGCCCTGCGCGCCGTTCAGCGTGCCGGGGGCGAAGACCTTCGAGTAGTCCGACGTGTTGCCGTCGACATAGTAGGTCTTCGGCATCTTCCAGCCCTGCGAGACGAGCTCGGGCACGATCGCCTTGGTCTCGTCGAACGCGATGATCACGATCGCGTCGGGCTTGGAGGCGATGGCCGCCGTGACCTCGGACGAGAACGTCGTCTGACCGGGAGGGAACTCCTGGCCCTTGCCCATGCCGCCGTAGGTGACCTGGCCGCCGGCCTGCTCGACCGTCTTCTGGATGGTGTCGCGCAGGCCGGTGCCGTACGCGTCGTTGAAGACGAGGAACGCGATCTTCGCGTTGCCGTCCTTCACGATCTGCTGACCGAGCGCCGAGCCCTGCACCGTGTCCGGCGGAGCGGTGCGGAAGTAGAACGGCGAGTAGCCCGACAGCTTCGCCGCGGTGTTCGCCGGCGAGATCTGCACGATCGGGGTCTTCGTGATCTGGTCGACCACGTTCAGCGACACCGACGAGGATGCGGCGCCGATGACGACCGACACCTTCGCACCGATCAGCTTCGCTGCTGACGCGGTCGAGACCGTCATGTCGTTGCTGTCGCCGGAGTCGGTCTCGAACGTGCACGCCTTCGTGCCCGCGTCGACGACATCCTGCACGGCAAGGCCGACACCCGCGATCTCGGGCGGGCCGAGGAATGCGAGGGTTCCGGTGACCGGCAACAGGGTGCCGACCTTCAGGATGTCGGCGCTGGTCGCGCTGTCTGCACACGTGTGCTTGGTGAAGCTGGCCGCCGGTGCCGTCGTGCCGCCCCCGCTGGGGGTGCCACCGCCGCCGCCGGAGCAGCCGACCAGCGTGAGTGCCGTCGCGCCCGCGAGGGCGACCGCGGCGAACCACGCCTTCTTGGAGTGAACCATCGGGCTCGTTCCTCTCTGTCCAATCGATTCGGCGGCGCGCCACCCTCCGGCGACGCAACAACCGCCCTCCAAAGACTGTGGTTCGCCAGGTCATGAAGCGCATCATTCGGCGCGCATTCGGGACGAAATCGTTATGAACCGCGCGTCTGATCGTGCAGATCGCACAAGCGCTCAGGTGAGCTCGGTCACGCTCGTCGCGTCAGGCGCCCGGCGCGCACCGAGCAGTTGATCGATCGTGAGCACGATCAGCGCCGCCCACACGAGGGCGAAGCCGATCCAGCGCTCGGCGGGCATCGGCTCGTGCAGCACCCACACGCCGATCGCGAACTGCAGAATCGGAGTGACGAACTGCATCAGCCCGATCACCGTGAGGGGCGCGCGGCGCGTGCCCGCGGCGAACAGCAGCAGCGGCACCGCCGTGACCACTCCTGCGGCCGCCAGCAGCAGCGCGTGCGGTGCACCCGCGGCGAGCATGGTGATCCCCGTGGTGGAGCCGACGACCGCCAACTGCACCAGTGCGAGCGGGGCGAGCCACGCCGACTCGAGCGTCAGCCCGCTGAGGGCGTCGACGGCGGGCCCGATCTGCTTCTTCACCAGCCCGTAGAGCCCGAACGAGCCGGCGAGGGTGAGCGCGATCCAGGGGAACCCGCCGAAGCCGACGACGATCACCGCGACCGCGAGCACGGCCAGACCGATCGCAGCCCACTGCACCGGCCGCATCCGCTCGCGCAGCACGAGCACGCCCAGCAGCACGGTCACGACCGGGTTGATGAAGTAGCCCAGGCTCGTCTCGATCACGTGCCCGGTGAGCGTGCCGATCAGGTACACCTGCCAATTGAGGTAGATCAGGGCGCCCGCGGCCCCCGTCCACAGCAGCAGCCGCCGTGAACGCACGATCGCCCGCAGCCGGCGCCCGCCGCCCGTGCACAGCACCAGCACAGCGCAGAACACGAGCGACAGCAGCACCCGCCATGACACCACCTCCCACGGGCCGCTGGGGTCCAGTGCGAGGAAATAGAGCGGGAACAGCCCCCACAGCAGGTAGGCCGCGAAGGCGTACAGCGCGCCGCGCGCCACGCCGTGTGTGCGTGGCGGATCGCTGATCACCGTGACAGCCTACGGGCGCGGCGCGATACGGCGCAGGGGCCCGGATGCCGAAGCATCCAGGCCCCTGCCCAGAGTGCGCGACTCAGCGGACGACGACCGCGAGCACGTCGCGCGCCGAGAGCACCAGGTACTCGTCGGCGCCGAACTTGACCTCGGTGCCGCCGTACTTGCTGTACAGCACCCGGTCGCCCACGGCGACGTCCAGCGGGACGCGGTTGCCGTTGTCGTCGATGCGGCCGGGGCCCACCGCGACGACCTCGCCCTCCTGGGGCTTTTCCTTCGCGGTGTCGGGGATGACCAGGCCACTCGCGGTGGTCTGCTCTGCGTCGACCTGCTTGATGACGATGCGGTCCTCGAGCGGCTTGATGGAAACCGACACGGTCTACCTCTTTCCTGAGATCCAAGACTCGTTAGCACTCGCATGGCGAGAGTGCTGATCCCAGTCTAGGGAAGTTGCTGGCACTCGCGCAACGCGAGTGCCAGCGTGCGGCCTAGGCTGAAGCCGTGGAGATGGCCGAGTTGCGCGCGCTGCTCACGCCGGCGGGGCTGGAGCTGCTCGACGCGTTGCCCGCCGTGCGCAGCACGGCCGACGTGGCCGCCACCGTGTCGCGGTTGCGCGCGGCCGGCCATGCCCCCGAGCTCGTGGCGGCGGTGGTCTCGCAGGCGGCCCTGCGCGCGCGGGCGGCCGCGAAATTCGGCCCGTTCGCCGCGCGCATGCTGTTCACGCAGTCAGGGCTGGAGCAGGCCACCCGGCTGGCCGTGGCGGCGCGCCACGCGGCGCGGTTCCGCGATGCGGGCATCACGGAGGTCGCGGACCTCGGCTGCGGCATCGGCGGCGACGCGCTCGGGTTCGCCGGCATCGGGCTGCGCGTGCTGGCCGTCGACGCGGACGAGGTGACGGCGGGAGTGGCCGCCTACAATCTCGCGCCGTTCGGCGACGCGGTGCAGGTGCGCCACGGTCGGGCGCAGGACGCAGCACTGTCGACGGTGCAGTCGGTGTGGCTCGATCCCGCCCGGCGCACCGCCGGTCACACCGAGACCGCGCGCGTGCGAGCCTCGGACTACTCTCCGCCGCTGGACTGGGCACTGGCACTGGCTGCGCGTCTGCCGGCGGGGATCAAGCTCGGGCCGGGCTTCGACCGCACCGCCGTGCCCGCCGACCTCGAGGCGCAGTGGATCAGCGCCGACGGCGCCACGGTCGAGCTGGTGCTGTGGTCGGGCGGGCTGGCCCGCGACGGCGTGCGCCGCGCGGCCCTGGTGCTGCGCGGCACGCACGCCCATGAACTCACCGCGGCGCAGGATGCCGCAGATGCCGACGTGCGTCCGCTCGGCGGCTACCTGCACGAGCCGGAGGGCGCCGTCATCCGGGCGAGGCTGATCGGCGAGGTGGCCCGCGACCTGGACGCCGGGATGCTCGCGCCAGGCATCGCGTATCTCACCGGCGACGCGCCCGGGCCGAGCCCGTTCGCCACGACGTTCCGGGTGCGCGACGAATTGCCCGCCGACGAACGCGCGCTCGCCCGCGCGCTGCGCGAGCGCGGCATCGGCACGCTGGAGATCAAGAAGCGCGGCATCGACGTCGACCCCGCGTCACTGCGCACCCGGCTGAAGCTGCGCGGCGACGACGCCGCGACCCTGATCCTCACCCGTGTCGCGGGCAGGCGGCGCGCGATCCTCGCCGACCGCGTGCCAGGCTGAATCAGCCGTGCAGGGCGGCGTAGACCAGCCACCCGGCGCTGTACACCAGGGCCACCGCCGCGAGCGCCAGCGCCCACACCGCGACGCCCCGCGGCTCCAGCGGGCGCCGCAGGGCGATCACCGCGGTGACAGCCCCGACGACCGCGACCGGGAACGCCCAGCCGACCACGAGGGAGGCGGCAAGCCCCAGGATCGACGCCGCGAGCGCCCAGGCCGCGAGTCCGCGCTGCGGACGCGCGGGAACCAGCGGCGTCCAGTCGGACGCATCGGCGGTGCCGTCCTCTGCAGGGCCGCTCGTGGCGGGCGGCACATCGACGGGTGCCGTGGGCGGCTGGGTGAACGAGGTGCGCGGCGCGCCGGGCAGCCGTGGCGGCGCAGCCGGGCGGGTCAGCGGCGGCGCGGCGTCCGTCGACGGATCGGGGTCGCTCACGGCGCCTCCGCCACCTGGATCTCGGTGACCGGCAGGGTGGAGTCGGCGCCGAAGTGCAGCAGCGACGGGCGGCGCCCCGCAGCGATCAGCTCGGCGGCCAGCACCGCGATCATGGCGCCGTTGTCGGTGCACAGCGACAACGGCGGGACGCGCACGGCCACGCCCACGGCATCCGCCCGCTGCACCGCCTGGTCGCGCAGCCGCCGGTTCGCGATCACTCCCCCACCCAGCAGCAGGCGAGGCACGTCACGATCGACGCAGGCGGCGAGCGCCTTGCTCACCAGCACGTCGACGACCGCCTCGCGAAAGCTCGCCGCGACATCGGCCAGTGGCACGGTGCGGCCGTCGGCGGCGCACTGCTCGAGCCAGCGCGCGACGGCCGTCTTCAGCCCCGAGAACGAGAAGTCGTAGCGGTGCGCCGCCAGATCGGACGCCCGAGACAGCCCCCGCGGGAAGCGGATGGCCTGCGGATCGCCGCCGGCGGCGGCGCGGTCGATCTCGGGCCCGCCCGGGTAGGGCAGCCCCAGCAGCCGGGCGACCTTGTCGAACGCCTCGCCGGCGGCGTCGTCCATCGTCTCGCCGAGCAGCTCGACGTCGGTGGTGAGGTCGCGCACGAGCAGCAGCGATGTGTGGCCGCCCGACACCAGCAGCGCCACCGTGGGCAGCTCCAGCGGCTCGGCGCGGTCGAGCAGGTCCGCCGCGATGTGGCCGACCAGATGGTTGACGGCGTACAGCGGCCGCCCGAGCGAGACCGCCAGCGCCTTGGCCGCGCCGATGCCCACCATGAGCGCCCCCGCGAGCCCTGGGCCGCTCGTCACGGCGATCGCGTCGAGGTCGCCGAGCGACACGGATGCCTCGGCCAGCGCGGCCTCGATCGCGGGCGTCAGCGCCTCCAGATGCGCACGCGCCGCCACTTCGGGCACGACGCCGCCGTAACGGGCGTGCTCGGCCATGCTGCTGGCGACGGTGTTGGACAGCAGGGTGCGGCCGCGCACGATGCCGATCCCGGTCTCGTCGCAGCTCGTCTCGATGCCGAGCACCAGCGGTGCACCCATCAGCAGCTCCCGCCCGCAACGGTCGCGGCCGCATCCGAGGCGCGTGCAGCCGACCAGGCGCGCAGGTCGAGCCGCATCACGACGGCGTCGACGTCGTCGGGCTGGTAGTAGCGCGGCCGTCGGCCGACCGCCGCGAACCCCTCCGACGCATACAGCGCCTGCGCCACCGGGTTGTCGGCACGCACC
>CAYLMS010000089.1:0-6772 GCA_964384455.1 uncultured Microbacterium sp.
CAGGTGTGCTGCCGTCAGGCGGCGGGCGTCAGCCGTCGGCTTGGCCGGTGATGACATCCAGCAGCAGTGCGGTCGCTCGCGCGTAGCCCGGCACTCCTTCGCCGACGACATGCACGACGGCGACGTCGGCGATGTACGAGTGGTGCCGGAACGGCTCTCGCGCGGTCACGTCGGAGATGTGCACCTCGGCGACCGGCAGAGCGACGGCGCTGAGCGCATCGCGCAGTACCACGGACGTGTGCGTGAGTCCGCCCGGGTTGATCACGATGCCCGCGCAGTCCGCGCGGGCGGCATGGATGGCGTCGATCAGCACTCCCTCGTGGTTGCTCTGCACCGCGCGCACAGCGAACCCGACCTCGGCGGCGGCCTGGCTCACGACCCGCTCGACATCGACGAGGGTGTCGTAGCCGTAGATCGCGGGCTCACGGCTGCCGAGCAGATTCAAGTTGGGCCCGTTGACGAGGAGGATCGTGCGCGGCGAGGTCACACTCGCACCCTACCGCTCACGAGCGAGCGCGCCGGGTGCGGGCCGCGCTGATCGTGAGCTGCTCCTGCTCGGCATCGATTCCCGCCACGGCGCGGAGGCGATCCCGCTCTGCGCGCAGGTGATGCCACGCGCCGCCCCGGGGCACCGGGTCACATGCATGCAGCAGCATCTTGACGGTCGGGGTTTCGGGCAGGGCGTGCACATCGAGGTGCGCAGGTCGGCGTCGCCCCGCCTCGTCGCGATGCACGTCCGCGGGCATCGGAGAGACCATCCGACCTTGCCCGTCCACGACGACGAGTTTCAGTCCCGCGGCCGCGAGGAGCCGCGCCAGATCCCGCACCGAGACATCCCGACCAGTCTCGATGCGCGCAACGCTCGACTGCGCCAGCCCAGCACGGGTGGCGAGATCTCGCTGACTGAGGTCAGCCAGCCGACGCGCGCGCCGCACATGACCGGAGGTGTCAAAGAGGCTCGACGCCGTGCGCGCCGTGCGCGCCGTGCACGCCGTGCGCGCCGTGCACGCCGTGCACGCCGTGCACGGCAACGTCGAGCTAGGTGTGGGGCTGGGAGTCTGACGCATGGGAATAGCGTCCTCCCGGCTTCCGACATCACCGCCCCCGCATCCTGCCCGCGGTCGACCGACTGCTTCCCGCCGCCGGCCAGCTGTGGCTCGGCCTCCTGGCTGGTTGCATCCCACCGGCCAGTGCCTCACCAGTTGATGCCCGTAGGGCATCAACTGGTGAGGAACTCGGATGGGCATATCGAACCGCAGAAGCGTGCCCCGCCCGCGACTGGCACACCACCCGCGCGGGCTCACGCGGCGGTGTGATCATAGGGATCTGCACATTTCGAGCTCGCGACCGATCGGGCCGGTGATCGACACCCCCGTCTCGCGAAACCCGCAGCGTGAGTAGGCGTGCCGCGCTCGTGCGTTGTCGACGTGCACGTCGAGCATTAGCGCGGCGTCGCCCTGTGCCCGCGCCCAGGTCGCGCAGGCGTCGAAAGGGAGTCGACGACCCCCGTGCCGCGCGCTGCTGCGCGCACGTACACGCCGACGACGTCGGAGCGGTCAGCGCCCAGTGCGTGGCCGAGGTGGTCGACCTCGCCCGCGTCTCGCCGCAGCACGGTTGCTGTGCCGGGCAGGTCTCCGGCCACACTCTCGGCGAAGAACTGTGCGGCACGCCGACCGTCGGCCGCATCGCGCGTGCGTTGCTGCCAGAACGTGTTGGGTCGGCGCTGCGCGTCGGCGGCGCTATCGAGAAAGGCGATCGCGGCGGCGGGGTCGTGCAGCGCTTCGAGGCGCAGGTCGCGCACGGTGCGCCAGTCGCGGCCCAACACGCGCCGCACGACGATCTGGCCGGTCACACTGGATGCTCCGCAACCTCCTGGTACGCCGCGAACAGCAGCGACTCGTCGGGCGCCTGCAGCACGGTGGGGCGGGCGAGGTCGTCGAGCACGATGAAGCGCAGCATGCCGCCGCGCGCCTTCTTGTCGCGCTGCATGCTGGCCAGCAGTTGCGGCCACGCGCCCGCGCGGTAGGTCATCGGCAGTCCGAGCGCGCCGAGGATGCTGCGGTGCCTGGCGACCACGGCGTCGGGCAACCGCCCGGCCAGTCGCGACAGTTCGGCCGCGAACACCATGCCGATCGAGATCGCGGCGCCGTGGCGCCATTGGTACCGCTCGGCGTGCTCGATCGCGTGGCCGAGAGTGTGCCCGTAGTTGAGGATCTCGCGCAACCCGTTCTCGCGGAAATCCTCACCGACGACCCGTGCCTTCATGTCGATCGCAATCTCGATGCAGCGTCGGAATGCCGGCGACCGCGGGTCGACCGCCGCCTCAGGATCGGCCTCGATCAGGTCGAGGATCTCCGGCGCCCAGATGAAGCCGGCCTTGACCACCTCGGCGAAGCCGGCGACCGCCTCGTTACGGCCGAGCGTGTCGAGCACGTCGAGGTCGCACACCACGACGTGCGGCGCCCAGAACGCGCCGACCAGGTTCTTGCCCTCGGCGGTGTTCACGCCGGTCTTGCCGCCGACCGCGGCATCCACCATCGCGAGCACCGTGGTGGGCACCTGCACGACGGCCACACCACGCAACCAGGTCGCTGCCACGAACCCGGCGAGATCGGTCACCGCGCCCCCGCCGAAGCCGATCACCGCATCGGTGCGGGTGAAATCGGCCTGGCCCATCACCTGCCAGCAGAACGCCGCGACCTCGATGCGCTTGCCGGCCTCGGCGTCCGGAACCTCTGCGAGCAGCACCTCGCGGTCATCGAGCAAGCGCTCACGCAAGGCCTCGGCGGCCTCGCGCAGTGTGGGCGGGTGCACGACCAGCACCTTGCGCGCCCGCGCGGGCAGCAGTTCGCCGAGGCCCGACAGAATGCCGCGGCCGACCAGGATGTCGTAGTCGTCCGCGACCCGGATCGTCGTGGTGCCGCTCATCTCTCCCCCTGTGCCCACGTCGTCACGCGTTCCGCGACCGCGGACAGCGGACCATGCGACGTGTCGAACTCGACGTCGGCGACCTCCGCGTACAGCGAGCGCCGTGCCTCGGCGATCCGCTGCCAGACAGCGACCGGATCCTCGCCGGCCACGAGCGGGCGGCCGCCGCGGCGCAACCGCGCGCGCACGACGTGCGCGCTCACCGTCAGCAGCACCACGGGCACCTGCGCAAGATCCGCCCGAGTCGCCGCATCCAGCACCGCACCGCCGCCGAGGGCGACGACACCGCCCCTCTGCAGCGCATGCACCACCGCCTCGCGCTCCCAGATGCGGAACTGCGCCTCGCCGGGTCCCGCGAAGATCGCAGAAATGGGACCGTGCGCCGCGATGACCAGCGCATCGGTGTCGGTGAACGGCAACCCGAGCGAGCGCGCCACGCGGCGGCCCACGCTGGACTTTCCTGCGCCCATCGCCCCCGTCAGCACGACCAGGCGCGGGACGGCGTCAGGCGCCGAGGTCATGACGGGCCGCCGGCGCCGTGCGCAGCGACTCGGGGATCGCGGCGAGGTAGCCCTCGAGGTTGCGCCGGGTCTCGGTCACAGCATCGCCGCCGAACTTCTCCAGCACCGCCTCCGCGAGCACGATCGCCACCATCGCCTCGGCGACGACTCCGGCCGCGGGCACTGCGCACACGTCGGAGCGCTGGTGGTGTGCGGCGGCCGTATCGCCGGTCGCGACATCGACGGTGCGCAGCGCATGCGGCACCGTGGCGATCGGCTTCATCCCGGCCCGCACGCGCAGCACCGTGCCCGTCGACATCCCGCCCTCGGTGCCGCCGGCGCGGTCGGAGCCGCGCGTGATCCCGGCACCGGTGGCGAACAGCTCGTCGTGCGCGGCCGACCCGCGCCGTCTGGTCGACTCGAACCCGTCGCCGACCTCGACCGCCTTGATGGCCTGGATGCTCATCAGCGCCTGGGCGAGCCGGCCGTCGAGCCGGCGATCCCAGTGCACGTGCGAGCCGAGCCCGGGGGGAAGCCCGTACGCGAGCACTTCGACGATGCCGCCGAGGGTATCGCCGTCGCGGTGCGCGTCATCGATCTCGCTCACCATGCGGGCGGATGTCGCGGGGTCGAAGCAGCGCAACGGGTCGGCGTCGACCTGATCGACGTCTCCGGGCATGGGCGCCGGCGAGCCGCCCGGAACCTGGACGGGTCCGATCGACACAGTGTGACTGACGAGCTCGATGCCGAGCTCGGCGAGCAGGGCGCGGGCGATCGCGCCGAGCGCGACGCGCGCCGCCGTCTCGCGCGCGCTCGCGCGCTCGAGGATCGGTCGCGCTTCGTCGAAGCCGTACTTCTGCATGCCCACCAGATCGGCGTGGCCGGGCCGCGGTCGCGTCAGTGGGGCGCCACGGCCGCGCGAGCGGTCGGTGAGCTCGACGGGCTCGGCACTCATCACCTCGACCCACTTCGGCCATTCCGTGTTGCCGATGCGCACGGCGATCGGGCTGCCGAGGCTGAGCCCGTGCCGCACGCCCGCCGAGATGGTCAGCGCGTCCTGCTCGAACTTCATCCGCGAGCCGCGGCCGTGGCCGAGCTTGCGGCGGGCGAGGTCGGCGCGGATGGCGTCGAGCGAAACGGGAACGCCGGCCGGCAGCCCCTCCATCACGGCGATCAGTTCGGGGCCGTGCGATTCCCCGGCGGTGAGCACACGAAGCATGCCACCAGTCTCCCATGACCGCATCGCGCGCCGTGCCCTAGGGTGCGCCGGCGAGTGCTGCGCGCATCGCGGCGAGCACCCGCGGCTCCTCGGGCAGCGCCGCCGCCGGGTCGCCGTGCACGAACACGCGCTGCTGCAGCAACGCCTGCTGCAGCAGCATCCCTCGCCCGTCCACGGCCGCAAGGCCCGCGCGCTGCCATGCCGCGGCAAGGACTGTGGGCCACTGACCGTACACCACGTCGTACAGCGTGCCTGCCGAGGCGAGCCGATCGCCGACGTGGTCGGGCACGGCGGCGCCCGTCGGCAGTGTCGCGATGGTCAGCGGCCAGGTGTCGCCGCTCGTCGCCGCGTCGAAGCCGGCTGTGCTCACCCGCATGTCGAGCTGTCGCCCGAGGCGTTCGAGCGCGGCCGCAGCGCCTGGTCGGCGCACCACGACCTGCGCGGTCCGCGCGCCGAGCTCGTGGGCGGCCAGCAGCGCCGACGTCGCGGTGGCACCTGCCCCGACGATGCGCACGCCTGCCAGCCTGCTGAATCCGTGCTCGCAGAGGTCCCGGGCGAGACCCCCGACATCCGTGTTGAATCCTCGCCACCCGGCGGCGGTGCGCAGCAGAGTGTTCGCGGCGCCGGTGAGCCGGGCGTGCGCGTCGTGATCGGCGGCGGCGCCGAACGCCTGGGTCTTGAGCGGGTAGGTCACCGAAAGCCCGCGCACGCGCGGTGCGAGCCCCGCGAGATCCGTGCCGAATCGTGCCGCCGGCACCCGGCGCCGGTCGTAGCTGCAGTCGATCCCCTGCGCGGCGAAGGCCGCAGCATGCAGTGCGGGCGACAGACTGTGCGCGATGGGGTCGCCCCACACCTCGAACGCGTCACCGGCGCGCACGCGTCAGCATCCTGTGTTCGGATTCGCCTTGCACCACGTGCGCCACTGCGCGACCGCCTTCTGGTGGTCGGCGTAGGTGGCCGAGAACACCGTCTCGCCGGTGTTCAGGTTCACGGTGACGAAGTACAGCCACGGCCCGTCGGCGGGGTGCATCGCCGCGTCGATCGCCGTGTCGCCGGGGCTGGAGATCGGCCCCTTCGGCAACCCGGTGATGACATACGTGTTCCAGGCATTTTTGTCGGCCAGCGCTGCCGCCGACGAACTCACGGTGCCGTTGTGCAGCTGGCCGTAGCCGAACTGGGCGGTGGAATCCATTTCCAGCTTCATGCCCTGTGCGAGCCGGTTGGAGATCACCCGCGACACCTTGTAGAAGTCGGCCGACTGACGCGCCTCGCGCTGGATGATGGATGCCACGGTGAGCACCCGCTGCCGGTCGGCCACCGGCACCCCCGCCTTGTCGAGCGAGGTCACCGTGCGCGCCACCATGGTCTTGATCACCTGGGTGGCGGTCGCTCCCGGGTCGAACGTGTACATGGCCGGAAACAGCCAGCCTTCGAGGCTGTCGGCCGTCACGCCGTAGGCCGCGGGATGCGCGACGGCAGCCTGGAAGTCGGCCAGCGGAATCTTCAGGCTGTCGGCGAGGATCGGCAGGATCTGCGCCTGGGTGATCCCTTCGCGGATGAGCGCGGAGTGCGCGAGCTTGTTGGCCGGATCCTTGAGAGCCGCCAGCGCGGCAGCTGCGGTCATCTGCTTCTTCAGCCGGTAGACCCCCGGATAGAACGTGGGGTTCTGCTTCGACTTCACCAGCATCTCGTAGAACACGCCGCTGGTCTTGGTCACGCCGGCGGCGTACAGGCTGCGCGAGATCGCCGAGCCGGTGTCGCCGCTCGCGATGGTGACCAGGGTCTCACCGTGCGCCATCCCGGGGGTGTAGTCGTTGGGCTCCTCCCAACCGAGCAGCTCGCGCACCTTCGTGCCGTACGCGTTCCACACGTAGACGCCCGCGCCGATCCCGCCGCCCACCAGGGCGAGCACGACGATCAGCGCGACCCAGCGGCCGCGGCGACGCTTGCGAGGCGTCGGCTGCGCCCAGCCGCTGTCGACGGGCGGTGCCGCGGCGGCCCCCGCGAGCAGGTCGTCGAAGGATGCCGCGGGCGCAGGAACTGCGTCGGCCGGTCGGCCGTCCCCGGCCGCCGCCCGCGCCTGCCGGCGCGACGTCGGCGGACCAGCAGGCGTGCCGCCCGCAGC
>CAYLMS010000090.1:0-6682 GCA_964384455.1 uncultured Microbacterium sp.
CGCGCTCGCCTCGCTAAGCGCCGCGGACAACGACTGCAGTCGGCCCTCGAGGGCAGACAGATCACCGACGGCCGCAGCGTCGGCGAGTTCGCCGGCCAGTCTCTTCGCCGCCGTGCGCACGTCACCGGTCGCCGCGCCGCCGCGCTTGTGCCGCTGCTCGAGCAGGGTCACCTTGTCGGCGAGGTCGGAATACTTGCGCCGGTAATAGGCCAGTGCCTCGTCGGGTGCGGCATCCGGATATTCGCCGACCCTGCGCCACGACTCGCCCGACCGCACGAACACGACGCCCGCCTCGTCGACCCGGCCCCACTCGTCCTCGGCGGCCACAGCGGCCGGTGGCTCGGCGGCAGGCGGTGCGTCGCTCACCGCCGCGGCGTCGGTGGAATCGGGCTCACCGGGCACCACGGCCTGCGTGGTCTGCTCGGGGTCGACGGTCTCGGGGGATGACTCTGCATGCGCGGTCACGGTGCTCACCTCGTCGCGGCTCGGCCGCCTGGTGGGGAAGGGACCCTGACAGCCTATAGGGCGGTACCCGCGCTACGGGGTGACGGCGGGGGAGGGCGATGCACTCGGCGAGTGCGAGGCGCGCGGGGCGGGGCGCCCTGGGCCGACCGTGTAGAACGCCAGCTGGCCGCCCACGACGCCGAGGATGAGCACTCCGGCCACCACGCCGGCGATGAGGTTGTCGCGCCGCCGGCGCCGCTGCTGGTCTTCGAACAGCTGCGTGCGCGCCTGGTACGCGCGCGCACGTTCGCGCTGTTCGCGCTCCTGGCGCGACCGGCCGTCCTTCGCCACGTGATCTCCCCGGTCTCCCCGGCCCTGCACCGGGCCCTGCACGACTTTACGCAGGGCTGCGCCCGGCGGCAAACCTGCTGTCGCGTGCGGCCAATACGCTGGAGCCGTGACCAGTCCCGCCACCCTCTCCGGCGCTTCGGGGCGCGCGGCGACGCCGCTTGCGGTGCGCATGCGCCCGACGAGCCTCGATGAGGTGGCCGGCCAGCGGCACCTGCTGCGCCCCGGCTCGCCCCTGGTCACGCTCGCCGATCCCGATACTGCCGGCCGACGCGCCGTATCGGTGATTCTGTGGGGCCCGCCGGGCACCGGCAAGACCACGCTCGCGCAAGCGATCGCCCGATCCTCGTCGCGCCGCTTCGTGGAGCTGTCCGCCGTCACGGCGGGGGTGCGCGATGTGCGCGAGGTGATGCAGGAGGCCCTCACCCAGCGCGACCTGTACGACCAGTCCACCGTGCTGTTCCTCGACGAGATCCACCGCTTCACGAAGGCGCAGCAGGACGCGCTGCTGCCAGGGGTCGAGAACGGGTGGGTCGTGCTGATCGCGGCCACCACCGAGAATCCGTCGTTCTCGGTGATCTCGCCGCTGCTGTCACGATCGCTGTTGCTGACGCTGCAGCCGCTCGACGACGACGACCTCGCGCTGCTGATCGACCGGGCGGTCGCCGATCCGCGCGGGCTGGAGGGTGAGGTGAGCCTTTCGCCCGAGGCGCGCGCGGCCCTGGTGCGGCTTGCTTCGGGGGATGCGCGCCGTGCCCTCACCGCGCTCGAGGCTGCAGCATCGCTGACGCCGCCGGGCGGTGACCGCACGATCACCGCCGAGCACGTCGGCCAGGCCGTCGACAAGGCGCTGCTGCGCTACGACCGGGCCGGTGACGAGCACTACGACGTGATCAGCGCCTTCATCAAGTCGATCCGCGGCTCCGATGTGGATGCCGCGATGCACTACCTCGCACGCATGATCGAAGCGGGGGAGGATCCGCGGTTCATCGCACGCCGCCTGGTGATCTCCGCAGCGGAGGACATCGGCCTCGCCGATCCGCAGGCACTGCAGCTGGCCGTGGCGGCCGCCGACGCGGTGGCGTTCATCGGCATGCCGGAGGGCCGCATCCCGCTCGCCGAGGCCACCGCCTACCTCGCCACCACGGCCAAGTCGAATGCTGCCTACCTCGCGATCGACCAGGCGATCGCCGATGTGCGGGCGGGCGGGTTCGGCCGAGTGCCCGCGCATCTGCGCGACGCGCACTATCCCGGCGCGAAGCGACTGGGGCATGGCAAGGGCTACGTGTATCCGCACGACACCGAGGTCGGTGTGGCGACCCAGCAGTACCTGCCCGACGAGTTGCGCGGAAGGCGGTACTACGCACCGAAGCCGCTCGGCGCCGAACGCGACGTGCAGGTGCGCCTGGAGCGGATCAGGCGGATCGTGGAGGGAAGCTGAGCGCTCGCGGGCACTCTGATAGGCTGGATCGGCTCGAAACCGAGTTTTCGGGCATCCCCCTCCTCCTGGAACACCGTGCGATGCGCCCCGGCGTGCGAATCGTGCGGGCGGAGTCGGGCGATACGTCCGCGAGCCGTGACAGTCACGGCCGCGTCATGGAAGGAGCACTTCGTGGCAACGAAGTCGCAGGACCGTCGCAAGGTCCGTCTGTCGCGCGCGCTCGGCGTGCCGCTGACCCCCAAGGCCGCCCGCTACCTCGAGAAGCGCCCCTACGCGCCCGGAGAGCACGGCCGCACCAAGCGCAAGGCCGACAGCGACTACGCGGTGCGGCTGCGCGAGAAGCAGCGTCTGCGCGAGCAGTACGGCATCCGCGAGAAGCAGCTGCGGATCGCGTTCGACGAGGCCCGCCGCAAGGGCGGCCTGACCGGTGAGAACCTGGTCGAGCTGCTCGAGATGCGTCTGGACGCGCTCGTCGTGCGTGCCGGATTCGCCCGCACCACGGCTCAGGCGCGCCAGCTGGTCGTGCACCGCCACATCCTCGTGGACGGTCAGCTCGTCGACCGCCCGTCGTTCCGCGTCAAGCCCGACCAGCTGATCCACGTCAAGCCCAAGAGCGAGGCGCTGGAGCCGTTCCAGGTCGCCGCCGCCGGCGGTCACGCCGACGTGCTGCCGCCGGTGCCCGGCTACCTCGAGGTCGACCTCGACAAGCTGCAGGCGCGCCTCGTGCGCCGTCCCAAGCGTGCCGAGGTGCCCGTCACGTGCGACGTGCAGCTCGTCGTCGAGTACTACGCGGCGCGCTGACCGCCGCAGCAGAGGGCGTCGGGGTCACCCGGCGCCCTCTGCCGTCCCCGCTACCATGGGTGCATGCCGCCAGGCAGGCGGCGAGGAAGTGGTGAGATGAAGACCCTGCTCTGGTTCCTGCTCGGCGTGATCGGCGGCTTCGTGGCCGCGCATCTGCTCAACAAGGACCCGCGGGGGCATGAACTGCTCGCCGCCGTGGACACCCGCATCGCCGAGTTCACCGATCGCATGCAGGACGCCTACCGCGAGCAGGACGCACGGTTCGCCCAGCCGCCGTCGCCGTCCGGCTCCGCCGACTGACGCCGACCGCACCCAACTCCCGTCGTCCGCCTGCGGCGGAACGGCCTGCGCACCGAGCCCGAGGACTGACCATGAAGACCGCCGAGATCGCCCAGCGCTTCCTCGACTATTTCGCGCAGCGCGACCACGTGATCATGCCGTCGGCGTCGCTGGTGACCGACGACCCCACGCTGCTGTTCACCGTCGCAGGCATGGTGCCGTGGGTGCCCTACCTCACCGGCACCGTGCCTGCGCCGCATCCGCGGATCGCCGATGTGCAGAAATGCATCCGCACCAACGACATCGAGGAGGTCGGCCGCACGGCACGCCACGGCACTTTCTTCCAGATGCTCGGCAACTGGTCGTTCGGCGACTACTTCAAAGAAGGCGCGATCGGCTACGCGTGGGAGCTGCTGACCTCCAGCGAGGCCGACGGCGGACTGGGCTTCGCCGAACGCGACCTCTGGGTCACCGTGTACGAGGACGACGACGAGGCCGCCGCGCTGTGGCAGAAGGTGGTGGGGCTGTCCGCCGACCGCATCCAGCGTTTCGGCAAGGAGGACAACTACTGGTCCACCGGCCAGCCAGGTCCCGCCGGGCCCTGCTCGGAGATCTACTTCGACCGTGGCCCCGCCTACGGTCGTGAGGGGGGGCCGGCGGCAGACGACAGCCGGTTCACCGAGATCTGGAATCTCGTGTTCATGCAGGATGCCATCGCCAACGTGCGGTCGAAGACCGACTTCGACATCGTCGGCGAACTGCCCGCCAAGAACATCGACACCGGCATGGGACTCGAACGGGTGGCGTTCATCAAGCAGGGCGTCGAGAACATGTACGAGATCGACCAGGTGCGACCCGTGCTCGATCGCGCCGTGCACCTTTCGGGGCGGCCCTACGGCGTCTCCCACGACGACGATGTGCGCTTCCGCGTGATCTCCGATCACGTGCGCTCCTCGCTGATGCTGCTCTCCGACGGGGTGACGCCGTCGAACGAGGGTCGCGGCTACATCCTGCGCCGCCTGATGCGCCGGGTCGTGCGGTCGATGCGACTGCTGGGCGTCGAGGGCGCCACCTTCCCTGAGCTGTTCGCGGCCTCCCGCGATGCGATGAGCGACAGCTACCCGGAGGTCGCGACCGACTGGGAGCGCATCTCGCAGCAGGCGTTCACCGAAGAAGATGCGTTCCTGCGCACCCTGGCCTCCGGGTCGACGATCCTCGACCTCGCTGTGGCGCGGACGAAGGATGCCGGCGCCACCGAGTTGCCCGGCGCCGAAGCGTTCCTGCTGCATGACACCTACGGATTTCCGATCGACCTCACCGTAGAGATCGCCGAAGAGGCAGGCCTCTCGCTCGACCGGTCGGCGTTCGACACGCTGATGCACGAGCAGCGCACACGCGCGAAGGCGGATGCCCGCTCCCGCAAGCGCGCCCTCGCCGACCTCAGCGTGTACCGCGACTTCCGCGCCGTCGGCGAGACCGTGTTCACCGGTTACACCGAACTGGAGACCGAGTCCCGCGTGCTCGGGATCCTGGTGGACGGGCAGCCCGCCGACCGCGCCGGCGCAGGAAGCATCGCCGAGGTGGTGCTCGCCGAGACGGCGCTCTACGCCGAGTCCGGTGGGCAGGTCGCCGACAAGGGCGTGATCGTCGGACCGGGCTACGAGCTCGAGGTGCTCGACGTGCAGCGCCCGGTGCCCGGCCTGGTCAGCCACACGGTCGAGGTGACCTCGGGCGAGGTCGCCGTGGGTGCTGCGGCGACCTCGGTGGTGGATGCCGCCAATCGGCGCGCCGCACGCCAGGCGCACTCGGCCACGCACCTCATCCATGCCGCCCTGCGCGACACGCTCGGGCGCACCGCCACCCAGGCGGGGTCGCTCAACCGGGCCGGCTACCTGCGCTTCGACTTCGCCTGGGGCCAGGCGCTGTCGGCGCAGACGAAGTCGGAGATCGAGGAGATCGCGAACAACGCCATCCGCGACAACCTCGAGGTGACCACGCGAGTCGTCTCGCTCGACGAGGCCAAGGCGGCTGGGGCGATGGCGCTGTTCGGCGAGAAGTACGGCAGTGAAGTGCGCATGGTCGACATCGGCGGCCCGTGGTCGCGTGAGCTGTGCGCGGGCACCCACGTGGCCTCGAGCTCCGAGATCGGACTGATCTCTGTGCTCGGCGAATCCTCGGTGGGTGCGGCGAACCGCCGGATCGAGTCTCTCGTGGGACTCGACGCATTCCGCTCGCTGACCGCCGAGCGCACGATCGTCGCCGAACTGAGCGCCAGCCTGAAGACGCCGCGCGATCAGCTCACGGCCCGCATCGCGGAACTCGCGGCGAGCCTGAAAGCAGCCGAGAAGACGATCGCCTCCCTTCACGCGGCGGCTCTGGTCGGCCGGGCGCCGGCGCTGGCGGCTGCGGCCCAGTCGGTCGCGGGCGTCGCGCTCGTGGCCGACAGCATCGGCGAGGTCGGCTCGGCCGACGAGGCTCGTGCGCTGGTGCTGGCCGTGCGTGACCGGCTGGGCGCCGCCGCCGCCGTGGTCGCGCTGGCCGCCGAGGTCGGCGGCCGGCCCACCGTGATCGTGGCCACGAACGAGGCGGCGCGCGCCGCAGGCGCGCGCGCCGGGGTGCTGGCCAAGGCCGCCGCCGCCGCGCTCGGCGGTGGCGGCGGCGGGCGAGACGACCTCGCGCAGGGCGGCGGCGCCGACAGCGCCGCGATCCCCGCGGCGCTGTCGGCCGTGCGCGCCGCCCTGGCGGCAGCACCGGCGTGAGCGACGGCTTCCGGCGCGGACCGCGCCTAGGGATCGACGTCGGCCGGGTGCGCGTCGGGGTCGCTCGCAGCGATCCCGACGGACTGCTCGCCACACCGCTCGAGACGGTGCCCCGGGAGGGTGCCGATGCGCTGGCGCGCATCGTGGCGCTGGCGCGTGAATACGGGGTCGTCGAGATCGTCGTCGGGCTGCCGGTAGGCCTGTCCGGCGTCGACACCGGCTCCACCCGCGATGCGCGCGACTTCGCCGCCGCGCTGGCCGTGGCAGCCTCCGTGCCCATCAGGTTGGTCGACGAGCGGCTCAGCACCGTGTCGGCCCACGCGGCGCTGCGGGGTGCAGGCAGATCCCAGAAGGCGTCCCGTAAGATCATCGATCAGGTCGCCGCCGTGGTGCTGCTGCAGCAGGCGCTCGATGTGGAGAAGAGCACCGGGCGCGCCCCCGGCGAGGCCGTGCCCCCTGTTCTGGAGTTCTGAAGCATGCCCGACCCCTCCGCTCCGCACGAGGATCCGCTCGGCGGGCGGTTCTCCGCCCTGCCCGATCCGCCGGGCGCAGCCGCCGCTGCGGGCGGCACGCCTGCGGCATCGGCGATTGATGCACTCGCCGACGATCT
>CAYLMS010000091.1:0-6630 GCA_964384455.1 uncultured Microbacterium sp.
AGATCGCCTTCAGCCCTGCGCGCACCTGCTGCACGGCCTGGCCGCCCGTGTAGGCGCCGAGCGCCCGCACGTACTCCTCGGTGTGCAGCAGGTTCCACAGGTTTTCGGCGCCGCGCTGGGCCAGTGTCGACTCCTCGCGCACCGAACCGCGCAGGCGGATGACATCCTCCGCCGTGTATGTGCGCTCGACGCCGTCCCAGCGCGGGTCGGTGTCCCATGACTCCTGCAGCTGCTCGGCGGTCTGGGTCTGGTCGCCGGCGCGCAGCGGCGGCTGTCCTGGGGTGGCGGTGAAGGTCATGAGCTGCTCCTGTTCGGCTGCCGCGGCATCCGCGGTCGGGTCGTGACACCACTCTGAGTGAAGCTGCGGCTGTGCTGTGGCCAAATCAGGAGTGAAGATTGATCGATCTTCTGCGTGTGTGACATCCTGTGTCCACGCCCACGCAGGCATGTCCCACTTTCTCGGACTCCAGCGCCGCTGAGTCCGAGATTGTGGGACACGCGGTCGAGAATGTGGGACACGGTGTGACGGAGGGGGACAGGATGGCCGATGCCGGCGAGGCCACCGGGCAGGATGCCGCGGCAGAGCTCGATGCACTCACCCTCGGGCGGCGCATCCGCGCTCTGCGCACGCAGCGCGGCATGACCCTCGACACGCTCGCGGCGGCCGTGGGCCGCGCACCCAGCCAGTTGTCGATGATCGAGAACGGGCGGCGCGAACCGAAGCTCTCCTTCCTGCAGCAACTCGCCCGCGCGCTGGGCGCGAGCCTCGACACGCTGCTGGAGGCCGAGCCGCTCGATGAGCGCGCGACGATGGAGGTAGCCCTGCAGCGCGCCATGGGCGGGCCGACCTTCCAGGCGCTCGGCATCGCGCCGTTCCGGGTCGGGCGCACGATGTCCGACGATGTGCTCCGGGCACTGCTGAAACTGCAGGGCGAGATCGACCGGCTACGCGACGAGCGCGCCGCCACCCCGGAGGAGGCGCGGCGCGCCAACGTCGCGCTGCGGCGCATCATGCGCACGCAGGACAACTACTTCCCTGAGCTGGAAGCCACGGCCCGCGACATCCTGAACGCCGTCGACCATCCTGGGGGACCGCTCACCCAGCGCACGGCATCCGACATCGCCGCACACCTCGGATTCACGCTGCACTACGTGCCCGATCTGCCTGCAACCACCCGCAGCATCGCCGACATCCGGCACGGTCGCATTTATCTGTCCAGCCGGCTCACGGCCAAGGGCGATCCGCGCACGGCCGTGCTGCAGGCACTGTCGAGCCGTATCCTGGGTCATTCCGAACCCACCAGCTACGCGCGCTTCCTGCGCCAGCGGGTGGAGACGAACTATCTCACCGGCGCGTTGCTCATTCCCGAGACGCACGCGGTGACGTTCCTGCAGGATGCAAAGCGGGCGCGGGCGATCTCGATCGAGGACCTGCGCGACGCCTACGCGGTGTCGTACGAGACCGCGGCGCACCGGTTCACGAACCTCGCCACTCGGCACCTCGACGTCGCGGTGCACTTTCTCAAGGTGCACGAGTCGGGGCTGATCACGAAGGCGTACGAGAACGACGGGGTGAACTTCCCCGCCGACAGGCTCGGGTCGATCGAGGGCCAGCTGTGCTGCCGGCGGTGGACGAGCCGGGTCGTGTTCGACGTGCCCGACAAGTTCAGCCCCTACTACCAGTACACCGACACCGGGAACGGCACCTACTGGTGCACGGCGCGGGTGGAGACCTCGAGCGAGGGCGCGCACTCGGTGAGCGTCGGGGTGCGCTTCGACGACACCAAGTGGTTCCTCGGACGCGACACCGTCAATCGGGGGATGTCGAAGCATTCCACCGAGGTGTGCTGCCGCAGGGCGCCGACCGAGCTCGAAATCGCGTGGCGCGAGCACTCGTGGCCCAATGTGCGCACCCCGCGCACGCTACTGGCCACGATGCCCACGGGAGCGTTCCCGGGGGTGGACACCACCGACGTGTACGAGTTCCTGCAGGCGCACGCCCCGGGCTGAGGCCCGCACCGTGCAGCGTCAGGTGAGCCGCCCGCCCGCCTCCAGCACGGCGATGTACTCGGCGATGCGGCGCTCCCGGGTGGCGGCGCGCGTGACGCCGGCCAGGCGGAACACGAACGCGAACCGCGCGGATCCGCTGAGGGTGGCGAAGTGGGCGGATGCCGCGGGCGCGGCGTCGAGCGCGGCCTGGAAGTCGGCCGGCGCGACCGCGTCCCGCATGCGGTACGCGGCATCCCAGCGGCCGTCGGCCTTCGCGCGGTCGACCTCGGCCTGGCCCGCTGCTCGCATCAGGCCCGCGGAGGTCAGCCGCTCCACGTGCTCGCGGTTGATCTGCGACCACGGGCTGCGCGCCCGGCGCGGAGTGAACGCCTGCAGCACGTAGTCGTCGTCGAACCGCCCGATCTGACCGTCGATCCAGCCGAAGCACAGTGCGACGTCGAGCGCCTCGGCGTAGCCGATTCCCGGAGCCGTGCTGTGCTTCTTACGCAACTGCAGCCGCACCCCGCCGTCGGGCGGGTCGTGCTCCAGGAACAGTTGCCAGTCGTGCGGCGTGAGCGGATGCAGCACGGGCTTGTCGGCGAAAGCCACCATGCCTTGACCTTACGCGCGGGCACGGACTCAGGCTGAGTCGGGCACCTCGGGCCCGCGGAGGGGTGCGAGGCACGCTCAGCCTGAATCCGTGCCAGGGCGGTGCGAGAATCCGCGTGGCGCCGCGCGAGCGGGCATCCGCGCGGGGGGCGGATCAGCCCTCGACCACGGGCAGATTGCCGGTGCGCAACCGCAACTGCTCGGCCACCTCGATCGCGTCGCCCTCCGGCGCGGTCGAGCCGCGGTCGGGCCGGGCGAGGAACAGGTAGAGCAGGCCGGCGGCGAGCACGATGCCGAGCCCGATCAGCACCACCCAGTCGGCCCACGGGTTTCCGCTGGAGCCGGGCAGTGCGAGCAGCACCATGGCGAAGATGCCGTAGCCGAGCGCCACGATGTTCACGACGAGCCCGGTGCGTCCCAGTGAGAACGGGCCGGCCGGCCGCCAGCCCTTCAGTCGCTGGCGCAGCGCGGCCAGCACCACCATCTGGAATGCCACATAGATGCCGAGCACCGCGAACGCGGTGACCGAGGTGAGGAACGCGGCATCCACCCACACGAGCACGGCGATCAGCGCGGGCACGCTGCACGCCACGATGAGCGCGTTCACCGGCACCTTGCTGCGTGGCGAGACCTTCGCCAGCCAGCGGTGACCCGGGATCATGCCGTCTCGCGCGAACGAGAACAGCAGTCGGCTCGCGGCGGCCTGCAAGCTGAGCACGCACGAGATGAACGCGGTCACCGCGACCACGAGGAAGATCTTCTCGCCCACCGGCCCCAGCGTGGCGGTGAGGATGCCGGGGATCGGGTCGGCGTCCTTGCCCGCCACGATCTTGGCCAGGTCGGGCGCGGCGAGCACGTAGCCGCCGAAGGAGAACAACGCCGAGACCCCGCCGACGAGGATCGTCATGCGCATCGCGAGCGGCACCCGGCGCGCCGGGTTCTCGACCTCCTCGGCCACATCGCCGCACGCCTCGAAGCCGTAGAACAGGAACAGGCCGGCCAGCGCCGCGCCGAAGAACGCCGCCGCGTAGCTGCCGGAGCCCTGCACGTTCATCGTGTCGAAGAACACCGAGAAGTCGTGCTTGCGCTGGAAGATGAGCAGGTAGAGGCCGACTCCGACGACGCCGACGAGCTCGGCGGCCAGTCCGATCCGCGCCACTCTGGCCAGCCAAGCCGTACCGGAGAAGTTGATCAGCAGGGCGAGCACCAGTAGCCCGAGCGTCAGCAGCAGCCCCGTCGTCGGGTCGGCGGGCATGCCGAACAGGCTCGCGAGAAAGCCGGAGCCGTACTCGGCCACCGCCGTGATCGTGACGATCATCGCCCAGATGTACACCCAGGCCGCCATCCACGCGTAGCGGCGACCCCACAGCCGGCGCGCCCACGGGTAGATGCCGCCATGGATCGGATACTGCGACACGACTTCGCCGAACACCAGCGAGACGAGCAGCTGCCCGCAGCCGACGATGACGATCCACCAGATCGACGGCGGTCCGCCGGTGCTCAGCGCCAGTGCGAACAGGGAGTACACCCCGACCAGGGGAGAGAGGTAGGTGAAGCCGAGAGCGAAGTTGGCCCACAGTGACATCGAGCGGTGGAAGGAGTCCTCGTAGCCGAGGGTGCTCAGGTGCTCGCTGTCGCTGAGCTGGGCGGCGCGGGACTTGTCTGGCATGGGCGGGCCTTTCGCTGAAGCGTACGGCGCCGCGGCGACCCGCAGCACCTCGTCGTGCTGCGGCTCACACTAGCGAATCATGTGCTCCTATAGGAATAGCATCGGATGATTGGCGCGGCACGGACTCAGGCTGGATGGGCCCCGCGCCGCCGCAGCGCCGAACCGGCGCGGTTCCAGCCTGAGTGAGTGCACGCAGGCGTGCTGGCACGGCGGGACCGGGCACGTCGAAGGGGCCCGCCCCGGAGGACGGACCCCTTCGACCTGCGCGGCTCAGCCGATGCGGATCAGCTTCTTGTTGACGAACTCGTCGGCGCCGAGCCGGCCCATCTCGCGACCGGTGCCGGAGCGCTTGACCCCGCCGAAAGGCAGCTCCACGCCGTCGGCCAGTACGACGTTGACGAACACCATGCCCGCCTCGATTTGGTCGGCCACGCGCTGCGCCTGATCGGCGTCGGTGGTGTAGACGTACGATCCCAGGCCGAACGGGATGTCGTTGGCCACGGCGATCGCCTCCGCCTCGTCGGCGACCCGGTACACCGAGGCGACCGGGCCGAAGAACTCCTCGTGCCGCACCGGGTTGTCGCGCCCGATGCCGGTGAGCACGATCGGCGCGAAGAAGTTGCCCGACCGCGCGCCGGTGGCGTGCAGCGTGGCGCCCGACGCAACGGCACGGTCGAGCTGGTCCTGCAGGTTATCGGCAGCGGCGCTGGACGACAGCGGGCCGAGCGGGCTGTCCTCGCTGGTCGGATCGGCGGGCTGGGCCTCGGCGAGCTTCGCGGTGAACTTCTCCAGGAACTCGTCGTAGAGCCCGTCGATGACGATGAAGCGCTTGGCAGCGTTGCAGGACTGGCCGGAGTTGTCCAGCCGGGCGGCCGCGGCATCCTCGGCGACCTTGTCGAGGTCGTCGGCCGACAGCAGGATGAACGGGTCGGATCCGCCGAGCTCCAGCACGACCTTCTTGAGGTGGCGGCCGGCCAGCTCGGCGACGGCCGCGCCGGCGCGCTCACTGCCGGTGAGCGAGATGCCGTGCACCCGAGGGTCGGCGATGACGCCGGCGATCTGCTCGTTGCTGGCGAACACGTTGACGTACGCCCCGTCGGGGAAGCCGGCGTCGTGGAAGATCTGCTCCATCGCGAGCGCCGACTCGGGGCACTGCGCGGCGTGCTTGAGCAGGATCGTGTTGCCGATCACGAGGTTGGGTCCGGCGAAGCGGGCCACCTGGTAGTACGGGAAGTTCCACGGCATGATGCCCAGCAGCACGCCGAGCGGCCCGCGCCGGATCACGGCCGTGCCGTCGCCGGCCAGCAGCTGGATCGGCTCGTCCTTGAGCACGTCGGGCGACGTGTCGGCGTAGTAGCGGTAGATGTCGGCGGCGAAGTCGACCTCGCCGTAGGCCTGCGCGAGGGGTTTGCCCATCTCGCGCACGATGATGGCGGCGAGTTCGTCGCGCCGCTCGGTGTGCAGATCGCCCACACGGCGCACCAGGGCGGCGCGCTCGGCGACCGTGCTGCTGCGACCCCAGCCCCTGGCGGCGGCGTCGGCGCGATCGATCGCGCGGGCGAGGTCCGCGTCGGAGATGGTCGCGTACTCCTTGACGGTCTCTCCGGTGGCCGGGTTGATCACGGCGTAGTGAGTCATCTGTGCCTTCCTTCTCAGGTGCAGGCAGACGCAGACACGTCCGCCGATGCACGCCTGCTGACATCCTAGGCGAAGCGCACCCGACGAATCATCCTGTTTGCAATGATTCGCCGGACGACCGTACCGGAGTCACCACCCGCAGTGGGATGCCTGCGCACGGCGCAGCCGGCAGGTCGCCTGGCAGCAGGGCGCCGGCGGGCGCGGTGGGATCGGTCGAGACGACGACGCGGCCGTCGGCGTTCACGAGGGCGAGCGGATGCTCCACCGCGAGCAGCAGCGGGAGCACCTCGACCTCGAGCCGGCGCAGCGCGATGTCGGCGCCGACGACGCCCGCCATGCGGCCGGCGACGCGCACGGGCACGGTGAGCGTGAGGATGAGGTCGCAGGTGCACAGGTGGTCGATGTAGGGCCCGGTGATGTGGCCGGTGCTGGATGCCTCGGCGGCGGCGTACCACTCCAGACTGCGCACATCGCGCAGATAGTCGGCATGGCCGCGGGTGGCCAGATCGAGCCGGGTGGGTGCGTCGGTGCTGCCGAAGATCGGCCCGGCGTCGAGCGGCCCGAGCCACCAGGCGAAGTGCACGTCGCGGCCGTGCACGTAATCGGGGGACGCGATGAACCCCGCGCCGATCAGCAGCGAGTCGGGCGTGAGCGCGGGCAGCACGCGCCGCGCGACCAGGTCGTCGAGCGCTGCCACGGCGGGTGCGTCGCCGAGCGTGCCGACG
>CAYLMS010000092.1:0-6597 GCA_964384455.1 uncultured Microbacterium sp.
CGTCGAGGGTCTGGCCCAGCGCATCGTCGCGGGGGATGTCGCCGAGTCGCTCAACGACAAGCAACTGCTCACGCTCGACATCTCGGCGCTGGTCGCCGGCGCGATGTACCGCGGGCAGTTCGAGGAGCGGCTGAAGAGCGTGCTCAAGGAGATCACCGAGTCCGACGGCCGCGTGATCACCTTCATCGACGAGCTGCATGTGCTGATGGGCGCAGGCGGCGGCGAGGGCTCGGTCGCGGCATCCAACATGCTCAAGCCCATGCTCGCTCGGGGCGAGCTGCGGCTGATCGGCGCGACGACGCTCAACGAATACCGCGAGTTCATCGAGAAGGATGCTGCGCTCGAGCGCCGCTTCCAGCAGGTCTACGTGGGCGAACCCAGTGTCGAGGACACCATCGCGATCCTGCGCGGGCTCAAGGGCCGCTACGAGGCGCACCACGGCGTCACCATCTCGGACGCGGCGCTGGTGGCGGCGGCATCCCTGTCGCGTCGCTACATCCCCAGCCGCCAGCTGCCCGACAAGGCGATCGACCTGATCGACGAGGCGATGAGCCGGCTCAAGATGGAGATCGACTCGTCGCCGATCGAGATCGACCAGCTCAAGCGCCAGGTCGATCGGATGAAGATCGAGGAGCTGGCGCTCAAGAAGGAGAAGGACGACGCCTCGATTCAGCGCCTCGGCACGCTGCGCGAGCACCTGGCGGCCGCCACCGCCGAACTCGGCACACTGGAGGCGCGCTGGGCGCGCGAGCGCGCCGACCTGCACCGCGTGGGCGCGTTGAAGAAGGAGCTCGACCAGGCAATCACCGATCGCGACCGGGCGATCCGCGATGCCGACTACGCCACCGCGTCGCGGCTGGAGTACGAGACCATCAAGCGGCTGCAGCTGCAGCTGCAGGTGGCCGAGGCCGAGCAGGCCGACGCGGCGACCGGCTCAGCCGGCGAAGGGCGCATGGTGAACGAGCAGGTCACCGAGGAGGACATCGCCAGCGTGATCGCCGCATGGACCGGCATCCCCGTCGGCCGGCTGCTGCAGGGCGAGAGTGAGAAGCTGCTGCACCTGGAGGCCGAACTCGGCCGGCGACTGATCGGGCAGAAGCCGGCGGTGAAAGCGGTGTCGGATGCCGTGCGCCGCAGCCGTGCCGGCCTGTCCGACCCGCATCGTCCCACCGGTTCGTTCCTCTTCCTCGGCCCCACCGGCGTCGGCAAGACCGAGCTGGCCAAGGCGCTCGCCGACGTGCTGTTCGACGACGAGCACGCCATGGTGCGCATCGACATGAGCGAGTACGGCGAGAAGCACACCGTCTCGCGCCTGGTCGGCGCCCCGCCCGGCTACATCGGCTACGAGCAGGGCGGTCAGCTCACCGAGGCGGTGCGGCGCCGGCCCTACAGCGTGGTGCTGCTCGACGAGGTGGAGAAGGCGCACCCCGAGGTGTTCGACGTGCTGCTGCAGGTGCTCGACGACGGCCGGCTGACCGACGGCCAGGGCCGCACGGTCGACTTCACGAACGTCATCCTGATCCTCACCTCGAACCTCGGCTCGCCGATCCTGATCGATCCGACGCTGGACGAAGAGCACAAGCGTGAGCAGGTGATGGCGCTGGTGCGTCAGGCCTTCAAACCGGAGTTCCTCAACCGGCTCGACGACATCGTGATGTTCGCGTCGCTGAGCCCCGACGACCTCGCGCAGATCGTGGAGCTCGCTGTCGACGAGCTGCAGCGCCGGCTGCAGGAGCGCCGGCTCACGCTCGCCGTCACCCCGGATGCCCGCGCCTGGCTCGCCGAGCGCGGCTACGATCCGGTGTTCGGGGCGCGGCCGCTGCGCCGGCTGATCCAGTCGGAGGTGCAGAACCGGCTGGCCACGGCGATCCTCGGCGGCACCGTGCGCGACGGCGACCTGGTGCGGGTGGCCGTCGACGTGGCCGGCACTCAGCTCGTGCTCACGAGCGAGGGCCTGGTCGTGCCGGACTCCACCGACGGGGACGACGTGATCGAGGCCGAGCTCCTCGAGGAGTAGCACCCTCGCAGGACCGCCCGATCGGCTCGGCTGCGCGAGCGGGCTCGTGCCGCTGCGAGCGTGAGAGCATCGAGCGTGCGCGCTGTCGGGGGCCTGTGGGGATCATCGCATCCCGGTCCGACGCTGGTCGTCACGGCGCTCGCCCTCGCGCTCGGGGTTACGGTGGGGCTTTCGCCGTGGCGGCTCGCGCTGCTGGCCGCGGCGGTGTTCGCGGGGCAGCTGTCGGTGGGCATCTCGAACGACGCGATCGACGCCCCCCGCGACCGGGCGGTCGGGCGCATGGACAAGCCGATCGCCTCCGGTGTCGTGCCGATCCGCATCGCCTGGGCTGCGGCGTGGGGGGCGCTCGGTGCCGCCCTCGCACTCTCCGTGCTGCTGGGGCCGGGAATGCTGGCGGCTCATGCCGTGGCGCTCGCCGCGGCCTGGGCATACAACGCCGGGCTGAAGTCCACACCGGCCTCGATCGTGCCGTTTCTGGTGAGCTTCGGCATCTTCCCCTCCCTGGCGACCCTGGCCGCCTCCAGCCCCGCCGTTGCGGCGGTCTGGGCGGGGATCGCCGGTGCCGCGCTCGGTGCCGCGGTGCACCTCACGAACGTGCTGCCCGACCTCGACGACGACGCCCGCACCGGCGTGCGGGGGCTCGCGCACCGCCTCGGCGCGCGGGCGGCGGCCGCGATCGCCGCGGGCGCACTGGTGGGCGGCGCGGTCGCGGTGCTGCTCGGCGCCGCGGGTGGCACCCTCAGCGCGGTGAGCGCGCTCTCGTGGGCGTTCTTCGCGGGTGTCGTCGGCCTGGCCGTGGCCACCGTCTGGCTGGCCTTCACTCGACCTCCCGCGCGCGTGCTCTTTCGCCTCGTCATGGCCGCGGCGCTCCTGCTCGCCGCGCAACTCGTCGCGTCAGGCCAGGCGCTCGCGGGTTGACGGGCGCGCATCGGCGTCGAATCCCATCGCGTACGCGCGGGCGAACAGCCATCCCGACGGAGCCGAGAGCATCGCGCGCACGGTCGCGCGTCGCAGCCCGTCGGCCGCCCCGGTCGGCCGGCCGAGCACCGTGTTGGCCGCGGCGAGCATGGCCGCCGTGCGGGCCGAGCGCACCCGACGCTGCTCCCACCGGTGCAGCTGTGCGTCGGGGGCCTCGCCGGCCCGGATCCATGACGCGAGCAGCGGCGCGAGGGTGATCGCATCGAGCAGGCCGAGGTTCATCCCCTGCCCGCCGATCGGGCTGACCTCGTGCGCGGCATCGCCGATGACGATCACCCGGCCATGGCGCAGTTGCGGTGCCACGAAGCGGCGCACGCCGAACGCCGTGGCGTGCTCGACCCGCCCGGTCGCGTCCTCGCCCCGCCGCACGAGCGCCTCCTGCAGCCGCGCGGCGCGTGCGTGCGGGTCGGGGTCGGCGTGCGGTGCGTCGCACGCGACGAACCGGCGCACGCCGCCCGGGAGCGGGAACGACTCGAGTACGCCGTCGGCGTCGAGGTGCACCACCGCGACATCGTCGCGCCCGCGGGCGGGGGCATCCGTCATCAGGTAACGGTCGCGGTATTCGTGCACCGAGATCGCTCCAGGGCGGTACATCAGGCCCCGACCTGCTGCGCCGGCGGCCACGACCACCACCCGCGCGTCGAGCTCGACGAGCCGGTCGTCGCCCTCGGCGCGCACGGTGACGCGGTCGCCACGTGGCACCACCGCCGAGACCGCCGCGCCGCGCCGTGGGGCCGGTGCGTCGGCGGCGAGCACCGCCTCGGTCGCGGCCTGGGGGAGGGTCGCCACGAAGGGGAATCGGGTCGAGAGCCGATCGAAGCGCACCACGCCGAGCAGCCGCCCCCGTGCGCGCGCCTCGCCGCGCGCCACCCGTGCGGCTTCGGCGAGCAGCCGCTCGGTGACCCCCGACGGCTCGAGCGCGGCGAGCACGGGCGCGTGCACGCCGATCGCCCGCGTGCCCGCACCCGCGGCGGCGCGGCGTTCGAGCACCGCTACGTCGACGCCGCGCCGCACCAGCTCGCCGGCGAGCAGCATGCCGACGGGTCCTGCGCCGACGATCACCACGTCATGCATCGCCGGCCGCCTCGGCCAACAGGCGGAAGGCGGAGGGCGAGTCAACCCGCCACCGGCCGCCATACCCGCGGTCGAGCACCGCCTGCAGCTCGGCTGGGGTGAAGCTGCGGCGGATGGAGCGCAGCCCATCGGTGCGCAGGAATGTGCCCGGAGCCCATGGCGTGATGCCCACGGCGTACAACGCGTAGGCGCGTCGGCTGCGCGCGATGTCGCTGTGCAGCACCCGGCCGGAGGCGAGGACGAGCGTGTCGTTCAGAAAGGATGCCAGCTGGGTGTCCAGATGGTGCAGCACGTGGTTGGACAGCACCACGTCGAAGCGCTCGCCGCGTGCGCGCAGGCCCGCGGCATCCAGGCACCGGAACTCCACGTTCTGCCGGGCATCGCGGGTGACGGCGGCGGCGTGGGCGCGCGGATCGGGGTCGGCGCCGACCCAGCGCGCGTCGAGACCGTCGCGGTGCGCCATCGCCGACAGCCGCACCACGAGATCACCGCCGCCCGAGCCGAGATCGAGCACGCGCGCCGGGCGGCCCAGCCCGGCCAGATACGGAGCCAGCCGGGTGCGATACACCCGCCCCCATCCCGAGACGAGACGGTTGATCGTGCCGAACCGGCGCAGGGTCGCGGCCAGGCGCGCGGGGTCGCAGTCGGCGTCGTCCATCAACTCGCGCAGCGCGTCATCGCGCACGGCGAGGGTCATGCCGCGTCGCGCACGGTGAGCAGGGCCGATTCGACGGTGAGGCCGGGGCCGAACGCCAGCGCCGCGACGCGGTCGTGGTCGGCGAGCTCGGCATCGTGCAGGATCGCCCGAAGGATGAACAGGATGGTGGCGCTCGACATGTTGCCGTAGTCGCGCAGCACCTCCCGTGAGCGGCGCAGGGCCTTCGAGTCGAGACCGAGGGAGTCTTCGATCCGGTCGAGCACGCTGCGGCCGCCGGGATGCACCGCCCAGGTGTCGATCGGGGCGACGTCGTCGCCGAAAGCCTGAACGACCGCGCTGCGGATCTCACGCCCGACGATGCGGGGCACCTCGGGCGTGAGGATCATGTCGAACCCCTCGTCGCCGACCGACCAGACCATGTCGTCGGCACCGTCGGCGGTGAGGGCGGTCGCGAAGTGGCCGAGCTCCAGGCGGCGCCCCGTTGCCCGTCCCGTGACGACGGCGGCGGCCGCGCCGTCGGCGAACACCGACGCACTGACGATCTGCTGCGGGTCGGGTGAGACGCGCAGGTGCAGCGAGCAGAGTTCGGCGCAGGCCACGAGCACGACGGCATCCGGGCGGTCCCCGCAGATGCGTGCTGCCATACGCAGCGCGGGCAGGGCGGCCGCACAGCCGACGAATCCCAGGTGGTAGCGCGCGACCGCCGGCGACATGCCGAGGTCGCGCACCAGGTGATAGTCGGGCCCCGGCGCGACGAGCCCGGTGCACGAGACGGTCACCACATCGGTGACGTCGCCGGCACCGATGGCGGCGTCTTCGAGCGCCGCGCGCGCGGCCTCGGCGAACAGCGGTGGAGCCAGCCGCCGGAAGGCATCGTTGCGGGCGGCGGTTCCCGGCGAGCGCAGGGTGCCGTCGTCGTCCCGCATGCGGAGCTCGCCGAGGCCGGCGGATGCGTCGAGGAGGCCGTCGAGCACGGTGTGCCGATGATCGATCGCCGAGGCGTCGAACGCCGCGCGCACGAGCCGTTGCGTGAGACGGTCGAACGTCGGCTGCGCCGCGAACAGCTCACGGAGCTGGGTCTGGCCCAGCCGCGTGCGGGGGAGGGCGGTGCCGATCGACAGGATGCTCGCGGCCATGGTTCACGATAGCCGCGAAACCATGCGATCGGCTCGCGCGATCAGTCGTCGACGAGCACCGAATCGGCGACCGGGCGGCGCACGCGCGGGGCGTTCTCGCGCGCCTGCAGCTCGTCGGAGGCGGAGCGGATGTCGCCGAGCTCGCCGACCGCCATCACGGTCATCGGCGTGAAGTCGGCGCCGAGGCCGAAGGCCGTGGCGATCGCGTCGCGGTCGAATCCGCCCATCTGGTGGGTCGACAGCCCGCTCGCGTGCGCCTGCACGGTGAAGTGCGCCGCAACCTGGCCGGTGTCGTACTGCGCCCACGTCATCGGCCGGTCGTCGCGCGTCGTCTCGGCGACGAACACCACGAGCGCGGCCGCATCGCCCGCCCACACGCTGTTGAAGCCGGCGAGGGTCGAGAGCACATGCGCGTGCGCCGCGCTGCCGCGACGCGCGACGATCACACGCCAGGCCTGGGTGTTCGCGGCGGTCGGTGCCCACCGGGCGGCTTCGAGGGCGCTGGCCAGCGCGTCCTCGTCGATGGCCGCGGTGCGGTCGAAGATGCGGGTGCTCCAGCGTTCGGCGAGCACGTCGATGATCGGGGCATCGGTGTCGGCGGAACGGTCGGTGTCAAGGGGCATGGACGGATTCTCCTGGCGATGAGGTGGTGTTGCTGCCGGGACTCCGGCGGCCCAGATCTATGCAACCACATGCACCCTGGAGCTATTCCCCGTCCTCCGTCGGCTCGGTCA
>CAYLMS010000093.1:0-6582 GCA_964384455.1 uncultured Microbacterium sp.
TCAACGCGACCTTCCGCGGCCGTGAACGCGGCATCGCCTTCGCCTTGTGGGGCTCCACGATCGGTGGAATGGTCGCGGTCGGACCCCTGCTGGGCGGCTGGCTGACCACCTACTATTCGTGGCGCTGGGCGTTCGGCATCAACATTCCGCTCGCGCTCGTGATCGTCGTCGGGGTCATCGTGACCGCATCCGAGTCGAAAGACACGGGACCCAGGCGCGGGATCGATGTGGTGGGCGCCGTGCTCTCGGTGCTTGCCAGTGCCACACTCGTGTTCGGCCTGATCGAAGGTCGCACCTACGGGTGGTGGCTGACGGATGCCACCCAGCCACCCGCGATCGGCTCCTGGACGTGGACGTTTCCGCTGTCGCCCGTGCCGATGGCGTTCGCCATCGCGGTGGTCGCGGTGATCGCCTTCGTGTGGTGGGGCATCCACCGCCAACGCCGCGGTCAGTCCACACTGCTCGCGTTCTCGCTGTTCGGCATCGCCTCGTTTCGCAACGGCAACATCGCCGCCATGATCGTCGCCCTCGGCGAGTTCGGCATCGTGCTCTCGCTGCCACTGTGGCTGCAGAACGTGATCGGGTACAGCGCGCTGCAGACCGGGTTCGTGCTGCTGGCGCTGGCGCTCGGTTCATTCGTCGCGAGCGGACTCTCCGGCGCGTTCGGACGCCGTGTGACGCCGGTTTTCCTCGTGCGGGTCGGCATCGGTGCGGAGATCGTGGGAGTTGCCGCCCTGGGTTTCGTGATCAGCCCAACGGCGAGCTGGCTTACCGTCACGCCGTTCCTGTTCATCTATGGGATCGGAATCGGTCTGGCCACGGCGCAGCTGACCGGCGTCGTGCTGAAGGACATCCCGGTGGCCCTCAGCGGGCAGGGATCGGGCACCCAGAGCACGGCCCGTCAGGTGGGCTCCGCGCTGGGTATCGCGATCCTCGGCACCATCCTGTTCTCGACCACCGGCTCCGCCCTGCATGCGCGGCTGGTCGACCAGACCGACCTGCCCGAGGCAGCCCGCACCAGCATCGTCGACGCCGTCGTGGTCAGCGCGGGGGGCGCGATCCCCGGGCTCGCCGAGAAGGATCCGAAGCTCAGCGAGGCGGCGAAGGCTGCGTTCAGTGATGGCACGCGCTACTCCGCGTTCGCTGCCGCGGGCTTTCTGTCACTCGGCTTTCTGGCGACCCTTCGCCTGGGTGGCCGCCGTTCGGCTGACCAGGGGCGAAGCGCGGTCGGAGGGGCGAGGCCCGAGCCGAGTGTGCCCAACACGACGGAACGCCCATGAGCATCGAAAGCCTCCCCACGCGAGGCCCGCTGTCGTGGCTGAACGTGGCCGTCGCTTCGGCGGGCATCGCCGTCGTGCTCTGGGCTTGCGCGACGGATGCGACGAACTTGATTCACATGCACCCCGCCTATCCGGTGCTGCTGATCATCACTGGGGTGCTGTGCATTGTGGCGCTGTGGCGCAACCTCCTGCCGCGCTCGCGCCGCCGAGGCTGGCGCCGCGCCGCGCGCGTCGTCATGCTCGTACTCGGGTTCGCGGGCATTGCGGCGATCGCGTGGCTGCGTCCCTACCCGGCTGTCGAACCTGCGCTCACAGCGATGCGCTCGGACGCAACCGTGCACGTGATCGAGACGGCCACCTCGATCACCCTTTCACCGAGAGGGCGTGCGTCGGCAGTGGGAGTATTCTTCCAGCCCGGAGCCTTGGTCGATGCCCGCGCCTACGCGGCCGTGCTGCGACCGCTGGCGCAAGCCGGTGACACCGTCGTGATCGCCAAGCAGCCCCTGAACATCGCCTTCCTCGCCCTGGGCGCGTTCGACGATGCCCGATACAGCTACCCAGAGATCGGCCGCTGGGTCGTCGCCGGTCATTCTCTCGGCGGAACGGTCGCGGCGATCGAAGCGGAGCAGGGACAGAATCAAGGATCGCACCCCGTCGTGGGTTTGATGTTCTACGCGTCATACCCCGCGAGCAGCATGCGCACGAGCCTGATCATTCCGGTCGAGTCGATCTCTGGAACGCGCGATGGGCTCGCGACGCCTGCGAAGATCGCGGCATCCCGCGCTGATCTGCCCCTTGATGCGCGCTTCACAGTGATCGTGGGCGCGTCCCACGCACAGTTCGGCAGCTACGGCCCGCAACCCGGCGATGGCACGCCGACCATCGACGACGACATGGCACGCGAACAGATCACCGCGGCGAGCATGCGGTTCGTTGCGGAGGCGGCCGGAAGGGGGTCGACGCGGTGAAAGTGCTGGTCACCGGTGCCACCGGGTATGTCGGCGGCCGACTCGTGCCGGAACTGCTCGCGGGCGGGCACCAGGTGCGCGTGTTCGTGCGGTCGCCGGAGCGCCTGACCGATGTGCCGTGGCGCGCCCAGGTCGAGGTCGCGGTCGGTGACCTGCTCGATGCGGCAGCGACGAAGGAAGCCTGCGAGAAGGTCGCGGTCGCCTACCACCTCGTACACTCGATGTCGGCGCGCGGAGACTTCGAGCACGCGGAGGTAGCCGCCGCCCAAAACCTCGCGACCGCCGCGGCCGAGCACGCGCTGCGGCGCATTGTCTACCTCGGTGGCCTGCATCCGGCAGGCGATGAACTTTCCCGCCATCTGCACTCCCGCGCTGCAGTTGGGGACGTGTTCCTCTCGAGCGCAACCCCGGCGATCGTGCTGCAGGCGGGGATCGTGATCGGATCGGGGTCGGCCTCCTTCGAGATGATCCGCCACCTCACCGACGTGTTGCCCTACATGCCGGCGCCGAAGTGGGTGCGCAACCACGTGCAACCGATCGCGATCCGCGATGTGCTCCATTACCTCGTGGCGGCAGCATCCGTGCCCGGGGAGATCAACCGCGCCTTCGACATTGGCGGACCCGACGTGCTGCGCTACGGGCAGATGATGAATGCCTATGCCCTGGAGGCTGGCCTGCCGCAGAGACCGATCGCCGCGCTGCCCGTGCTGACACCGTGGCTGGCCTCGCAATGGGTCAATTTGGTCACGCCGATCCCCCGCAACCTTGCGGTGCCCATCATCGAATCGCTGCAGCACGACTGCGTGGCGCGCGAGACCGACATCGACGAGCTGATCCCGCCCCGGCCGGAGGGGATGCTGACCTATCGGCAGGCAGTGCGGCTTGCCCTGCAACGCGAAGCGGCTGGCGAGGTGCACACCAGCTGGCGGGACGCGTCGCTTGCCGGCGCGCCGAGCGACCCGCTGCCGTCGGATCCCGACTGGGCCGGACGCACGGTCTACACCGACGAGCGCACCGTCGAGACCGCGGCGGATGCGACTGCGGTGTGGGAGCGGATCGAGGCGATCGGCGGCGGCACCGGCTGGTACTCCTTCCCGTTGGCATGGGCGGCCAGAGGCTGGCTGGACCGCCTCGCCGGCGGCGTCGGATTGCGCCGAGGACGACGCAACGCGTCTCGCCTGAACACCGGTGACGCGCTTGACTTCTGGCGCGTGGAGTCGCTGCAGCGAGGGCGACGGCTGCGCCTCCGCGCGGAGATGCGGCTCCCGGGTCGCGCCTGGCTCGAACTCGATGTCGAGCCACACGGCTCCGGCAGCTGCTATAGCCAGCGAGCAGTGTTCTTTCCGCAAGGACTGGCAGGCAGGGTCTACTGGTGGGCGCTCGTGCCGTTCCACGGGATCATCTTCACGGGGATGGCGGTGCGCATCGCAGGCGCACCGGCGGCACACGTGCACCGCCCGCGACGCACGGCAAGGAAGACGTCACGATGACGACGCTCGTGTGGTTTCGCGACGACCTGCGTCTGGCTGACCATCCCGCCCTGACCGCGGCCGCCGACGACCCCGACGGGGTGATCTGCCTCTACGTCTACGACGACGCCTCCGACCTCGTGCGCCCGCTCGGCGGGGCGGCGAGGTGGTGGCTGCACCACTCGCTGTGCTCCCTGGCCAGATCATTGGAGGCTCGCGGCATCCCCCTGATTCTGCGCCGGGGCGCGGCATTCGAGGTCATCACCCGAGTGGTGGCTGAGTCGAACGCCGACACCGTCGTGTGGAATCGCCGCTACGGCCCCGAGAACGCCATCGACACCGCACTGAAGAAGACCCTGCGCGCCCGCGGCCGGCGTGCCGAGTCGTTCCCAGGCGGGATGCTGCACGAGCCGTGGACCGTGATGACCGGCGGGGGCACGCCCTTTCGCGTCTACTCCGCGTTCTGGCGGGCATGCCTGGCGCAGCCGAACCCGCGCTCACCCCTACCCGTGCCTCGACGGCTGTCGGCCGCGGGTGCCCAGCCGTCGACCGACGCACTCGATGACTGGCAGCTGCTTCCCACCGCCCCCGACTGGTCGTCGGGGCTCTCTGGTTGCTGGGTTCCGGGCGAGGATGCCGCCGGCGGCATCCTCGACGACTTCCTCGCCGCACGCGCGCATGAGTATGAGACCGGACGCGACTACCCCCAGTCGGAGGCGACCTCCGGGCTCTCGCCCTACCTACGCTGGGGTGAGATCAGCCCGCACACGGTGTGGGAGCGCGCTCAGGCATCGGGTCGGCCCGTGCACACGTTTCTCGGCGAGCTGGGCTGGCGTGAATTCGCCTGGTACACGCTCTACCACCACCCCGACCTTGCCTCACGCAACCTCGACCGGCGGTACGACGGCTTTGCCTGGGCCGACCCCGATGCCGACCTTCTTGGTGCGTGGCGCCGTGGCGCGACAGGGTTTCCGCTCGTCGACGCGGGCATGCGGGAGCTCTGGCACACCGGCACAATGCACAATCGCGTGCGCATGGTGACCGCCTCGTTCCTTACGAAGAACCTGCTGATCGACTGGCGGATCGGCGAAGCGTGGTTCTGGGACACGCTCGTCGACGCCGACCCCGCCAGCAACCCGTTCAACTGGCAGTGGGTGGCCGGATGCGGCGCCGACGCCGTCCCCTACTTCCGCATCTTCAACCCCGACCTGCAGCGCAAGAAGTTCGACCCTCATGGCGGGTATGTCGCCAGGTGGGCACCCGATCCGTTGCGGACGCCGCCGATCGTCGACCTGCCGCAGAGTCGGCGGCGAGCGCTGGCGGCCTTCGCCGCGATCAGGTGACCGGCGGCGGGGGTGCCCGATACAGTGCAACCATGACCACTACATCCGTTCCCCGTCGCACGCTGGGGTGGTCGGGCGAGCAGGTCAGCGCGCTCGGGCTCGGCTCGTATCACACCTACGACCGCGTGCCGCACGACGAGCTGGTGCAGCTCGTGCGCAGCGCCGCGGCGGCCGGGCTGAATTGGTTCGATCTGGGGCACTACGTGTCGTCGGCGCATCCCGACGATCCGGTGTCGCAGACCGACCTGCGCTTCGCCGCGGCGCGCGATGACGCAGGCCTGGCACGCAACGAGTTCTTCCACGTGCAGAAGGTCTGGTACGGGGGCTCGCACCTGTCGTTCCGCGAGCAGCTGGCCCTGTCGCTGCCGCGTGCGCGGGTGGATGCCGCCGACTGCGTGATCTACAACCCGGGCGCCGCCTACGACAACGACCAGCCGGTCGTGATGAGCGACATCGTCGAGCGGATGGCAGAGCTCGTCGACGACGGGCTCACCCGCTACTGGGGGATCAACCAGGCCCACCCCGACGAGATCGACCGGGCGTGCGAGGACGCAGCCGCACGCGGGCTGCCGCTCCCGGTCGTGCTGCAGGAGCCGTACAACGTGATCCAGCGGCGCATGTGCGAGCAGCCGGCCAAGGTTGCGGTGATGGAGCGCTGGCGGCTGGCGCTGCAGCCGACGAACGTGCTCGCCGTCGGCATCCTGGCCGGCCGCGCCGCGGCGACGGCGGACCGGCCGCTCGGGCCCGACGTGATGACCGCGCACGCCGAGAAGGTGTCGGCGTCCTACGCGCACGCGGCCGACGCGGTCGACGCCACGGGCGCGCAGCTGGCCATCGCGTTCGCGCTCGCCAACCCGCACACCGCGTGCGTGCTATTCGGGGTGAGCAGCGAGGCGCAGCTGCGCGACAACCTGGGCGCGATCGCCCTGCTGGATCGTCTGGGGGCGGGCGGCGTGCGCGACGCAGTGTCCGGGATCGCGCAGAATCCCGACGAGCTCGACGTGGAACTGTCGTCGACCTCGTCCTAACCTGGGACTGGCCGTTGCGGTGTCGCGGAACAGGCCGCGACCGACGGCACACACTGGGAACGGACTGCGCGCATGACCGACTTCGATCCGCTCGACCTCGCCGACACCGACAGCTTGTTCACAGCCGAGGAGCGCGAAATCCGCGACGCAGTGCGGCACATGGCTGCCGAGCGCATCCAGCCGCATGTCGCCGAGTGGTTCGAGCAGGCGCGCATCGACGACCCGCGCGCGCTGATGCGCGAGCTGGGCGAGCTCGGCGTGCTGGGCATGCACCTCGAGGGCTACGGCTGCGCCGGCATGAGCGCCGTCGACTACGGGCTGGCCTGCCTCGAGCTCGAGGCGGTGGATTCCGGCATCCGCTCGATGGTGTCGGTGCAGGGGTCGCTCGCGATGTTCGCGCTGTGGAAGTGGGCGGGCGAGTCGGTGAAGCAGGAGTGGCTGCCGAGAATGGCGGCCGGCGAGGCGATCGGATGCTTCGGCCTGACCGAGCCCGA
>CAYLMS010000094.1:0-6580 GCA_964384455.1 uncultured Microbacterium sp.
GGTCATCGACATCGACCTGGAGCGCCGCCGCATCTCGCTGTCGCTGAAGCAGGCCAACGAGTCGGTCGACCCGAACGGCTCCGAGTTCGACCCGGCGCTGTACGGCATGCTCACCGAGTACGACGAGCACGGCGAGTACAAGTACCCCGACGGGTTCGACGTCGAGACGCAGCAGTGGAAGGAAGGCTCCGACGCCGAGCGCGAGAAGTGGGAGCAGGAGTACGCTGCCGCCCAGGCCCGCTGGGAGGCGCACAAGGCCGCCGTCGCACGTCAGCTCGAGGCCGAGGCGACCGGTGCGGCGAACGCCGAAGCGCCGTCGACGTTCACGTCCGACGCCCCCACCGGCGGCACGCTGGCCGACGATGAGGCGCTCGCGGCACTGCGGGAGAAGCTGTCGGGTCGCTGACTCGCACCGTCTGCCCTCGGGGGCCGGGACCTGGCGGTCCCGGCCCCCGACGCTTCGCCGGATACGGCCAGGCGACCGGCCGATCGCGCCGGGGGGCGATAGCGTCGATCGCATGGCATTCGATCCCGGCGCGCAGGGCAGCGCTGAGGTCCCCGCGGCGCGCGGCATGCGCCGATTCGTGCAGTCGCTGCCGACGGACCGCACCCGCGAACGCACCGCAGCACTGAACCAGCTGCTGCTGGGCGGGGTGGTGATGGTGCTGACCGTCGCGGTGGCTGCCGACGTGGTGCCGGTGGTGCGCAGCACGTACTTCGCCGGCGTGGTCGCCGTCTTCGTGCTGGCCGGGGCCACGCTGGTGATCCCGTGGAACCGCATCTCCCCGCTGTGGCTGGCGGTGGTGCCCGTCGCGGACATCGCGGCCATCGCGGTGCTGCGCATCTCGAGCCCTGCATCGGGCATCGGACTGCTGTGGATCTTCCCCGCGATGTGGCTGCCGGCGAGTCTCGGCGTGCTCGGCTTCCTCAGCGCGCTGGGCGGCATCGGCGCGGCGTTCGCGGTGGTGTTCGCGATCGCGCCCAGCCAGGCCGCCGCGGGCAGCGCTGTGCTGCTGCCGCTGATGATCGCGTCGGTCGCGGGCACCAGTTTCGCCACGTCGCGGCGGTTCGTGGCCCAGCGCACGCTGCTCGACAAGCAGTCGCGACTGCTGGGCAGCGCGCTCGAGCGCGCCCGGCGGCAGGAGCAGTCGGTCACCGAAGTGCTGGATGCGGTCGACTTCGGGGTCATCCGCATCGCGCCGGACGGCACCGTCGCGGTGACCAACGAGGCGCACGCACGACTGCAGCACGTGCTGCAGCAGGAGGCCGACGCCGTGGCGAGTCCGGCCTTCCGCATCGACGGCGTGACGCCGGTGCCGGCTGGGGAGATGCCCCTCGTGCGTGCACTGCGCGGCGAGTCGTTCGACGGTCAGGTGGTCTGGTTCGGCGACCCGGCGAGCGCGCACCGCACGGCGCTGAGCGTGACGGTGCGCCGGATGCGCGATCAGCACGGCCGGGATGCGGGCGGTGTGCTCGTGTCGCGCGATGTGACCGCTGAGCTCACCGCGCTGCGCGCGCGCGACGATCTGGTGGCGTCGGTGTCGCACGAGTTGCGCACGCCGCTCACCTCGATTCTGGGCTACCTCGATCTCGTCATCGATGATGCGGCAGTGCCGGAGCCTGCTCGACGAAAGCTGGAGGTCGCCGAGCGCAACGCCGAACGACTGCTCGGCATCGTCGCCGACATCCTCGCGGCGTCGAGCGAGTCCCGCGCGTCGGTGGACCTCACCGTCGTGCCCGAGCAGACCGATGTCGCCGACATCGTGCGCGCGAGCATCGAGTCGCTGCTGCCGCGTGCCGCCGAACGGGCGGTGACGCTGGATGCTTCGGGCGTCGAGCCGTCGAGCGCCTTCGCCGACCCGCAGCGCGTGCGGCAGATCGTGGACAACCTCGTCACCAACGCGATCAAGTACAACAAGGATGGGGGCGTCGTGACGATCGGCTGCACGTCGGACGGAGACGCCACGTGGGTGCTCGTGCGCGACACCGGGCACGGCATGACCGAAGCCGAGATGGCGGGGTTGTTCGAACGCTTCTACCGCGTGCAGTCGATGCGCGGCACCGGCGCGCACGGCACCGGACTCGGGCTCTCGATCAGTCGTGACATCGCGCGGGCGCACGGCGGCGACATCACCGTGCGCAGCACGCCCGGAGTCGGCTCCACCTTCATCGTTCGACTGCCGTCGACGCGCAAGGCGGCCGCGCCGGCACCCCGGCTGCCCGCACCAGAGCCTCCGCCAGAGCCGGAGACCCTTGTGCTGCCGCGCCGCGGCGGCGGGCGCATCGTCGAAGCGAGCGCGCCCGGCGCACCGCATTCCACGGCTTCCGCCGGGAGCGGCCCAGACCCGAGGAGCGAGCGATGAAGATCGACGTGTTCACCGTGATGCTGATGACTGCGGTGGTGGTGAATGTGAGCGGCATCGCCTTCATCGTGGAGACGCTCGTGCGCCGCGACGAGGGCGCCGGCAGGGTGTGGGCGCTGGGGTTCCTCGCCGGCATGCTCACCACGATCGCGTACACCGTGTCGACGGTGGAGCCGACGGCGTGGTGGGCGGTCGCCGTGGGCAACGCGGCGTTCGCGGCGAGCGCCGGATGCATGTGGCTCGGCGCCCGCCGCTTCAACCAGCGCCGGATGATGCTGCCGGCGATCGTCGTCGCGCTCGCGTCGTGCGCACCCTACCTGGCGGTGCTCGCGGAAGGTCCGGACGGCGGTTGGTGGGCAGGGGCCGTCGTGACCTTCCTCGCGATCGCGCTGTGCGCAGGTCTCGGCTGCGTCGAATGCCTGCGCGGCGACATGGCGCGCACCCGCACGTCGTACAGCCTCGCCGTCGTGCTGGGGGTGCAGTGCGCGTATCTCGTGGCGCGGGCGGTCGTGTTCGCCGTGGCGGGGCCGGACAGCAGCGTGTTCACGCTGTGGTTCGGCACGGCGAACATGGCATTCCTCACCATCACGCTGACGATCGTCGCGCTCGTGGTCACCTCGGTGCTGCGCGCGGGCCGAGCCGACGTGCGCGGGCTCGGCCCGCGCACCCGCACCCTGCCCGGGCAGGACGGCATCCTGCCGCACGACGTGTTCCTGCGAGTGCTGGGGGAGATCGCCGATCGGGCGCAGTGGCGGGGTGAACTGCTCGCCGTGATCGCCGTGAAGATCGAGGACCTCGAGCAGATCTCGACGGCATTCGGCAGTGAGGTGGCCCGATCGGTGCGGGAGACCTGGCGCCTGGGCGTGCGCCGCTACCCGCCGTCGGACGCGGTCGTCGGCGAGGACGGGTTGTCGAGCCTGCTGTTCACGATCCTTGCCGAGTCCCCGTCGGAGGCGCGCCGTCAGGCGGCACTCGTGTACCGCGGATTGTTCGAGGATCTGGGCGCCGTGTCCGGCGGCGTGATTCCCGCGATCGGGGTGGGCGTGGCGATGTCCGACGCCTTCGGCTACGACGCGGCTGCGCTGGAGCAGGCCGCGCGCGATGCCGCGGACCGCGCGGCATCGAGCATCGAGGCGTCCGTGCTCGTCGGCGAGCCCGCCGGCTGAGCTCAGACCGCGGTGAGCCGGTAGCCGACGCCGCGGACGGTTTCTATCCAGCGCGGGTTCGCCGGCGATTCACCCAGCTTGCGCCGCAGATTCGCCATGTGCACCTCGATGGCGCGTGAGTCGCTGTCGCTGAGATATTCGTTGCCGGTGTAGCGCTCGCCCCGCAGCATCAGCGCGAGGTCGCCCTTGCTGAGCACTCGTCGACCCGACCCCAGCAGTTCGCACAGGATGTCGAACTCGCTGCGGGTCAGTTCCAGATCGACGCCGTCCAGCAGCGCCACCCGCATCTGCGGGTGCAGTCGCACGCCGTGGTGCTCCAGCCAGCCGTCGTGGTCGGGGCCGGGGCCGGCGCCCGCGTCGATCGCGTCGTCGTCGGCTGCGATGTGGATGCGCGGCCGGCGCAGCATGGCGTCGATGCGCGCCCGCAGCTCGCGCGGGCGGAACGGCTTGGCGACGTAGTCGTCGGCACCCGCCTCCAGCCCCTGCAACGCGTCGATCTCCTCGGTGCGGGCGGTGAGCATGACGATGTACGTGCTGCTCGCGGCGCGGATGCGCTTGGCCGTCTCGAAGCCGTCCATGCCAGGCATGTTCACATCCAGCGTGGTCACGACGGGGCGCACCTCGCGCACGAGTTCCAGTCCGTCGGCGCCGTTCGACGCGGTATGCACGTCGAAGCCCGCCTGCTGCAGCACATCGGCCAGCAGCGATCGGATGTCAGCCTCGTCTTCGATGACGACGGCGACGCGCCCTTGCTCCACGAGAACCCCTCCCGGCGCCGGGCGGTGCGTGGTGCCCGGTGTCGTGACCTCGGTCAGGATATCCCAGAAGGCCGCGGTGAATGCTTCCCCAGGCATCCGTGTCCTTTCTTCAGTGTCGGCGGTGTTCGTGTTTCAGCTGCAGGTGACCGAGTGACCGGTGCGGTCCTCGTAGATCTGGAAGTACGGATTGGTCTGCCAATCCTTGGTGCGCGCGGTGAGGATCGGCAGGGCTGCGCAGGTCCAGCCGCCGGACGCCAGCAGCGGCGCCGAGCTGGAGAGTCCCGCTTTGGTCCAGGTGAATCCAGGGGTCTGACCGTTGGCGTCCGTCGCGGTGCGCAGGTCGATCGTGAACGTGATCGTCATCGCCGAGGGTGCGGTGAACGAGACGCTGTATCCGCGGGTGTAGTCGCCCGCCGTGCCCCAGCCGGTGAAGCTGATGCCGGCCACGGTGCACGGCACGCTCTGGCCGTACATGTCGGCGGCCGTGCACGAATTCTTCGGCGCCCAGTTGCCCGCGGTGACGATGGCAGACGAGTAGACCCGGTCGGTCCAGGCCGCCTGGGTGGGAGCGAAGGCCGCCACCGTGCCGATGCCGATCACGGCGGCCACCGCGAGCGCTCCGGCGATCAGGCGGCGCCTCATGCGTCCTGCTCCTCACGGCGGCGGCGGCGCAGCAGCAGCAGCAGTGCGCCGCCCCCTGCCGCGGCGGCGCCCACCACGGCGAGAAGCCACGGCGCGGTGCCGCCGGTCACGGCCAGCGATCCGCTGTCCTCCACGAGGGTGAACCGGCCGGTGCGGGCGAGCGTGTAGGCCTGCGGGGCGGTCGCGGGAAGCGTCACGGCGGCGCGCAGCGTGTAACTGCCGGCAGCCATCCGCGTGCCCGGCAGGGCCTCCATCGCCGTGCAGTTCCCCGACGGCGAGCACACCTGGGTGGTCCACACCGTGCCGGCCGGCTCGGTGACGCCTGTCCAGGTGGCGGCGGAGATGACCGAGTCGCGGTCGACGAGGAAGGAGCCGGATGCGGTGCCGGACTGCCCGGGCACGAGCACGCCGAAGTCGAGGGTGACCTGGGCGCTCGCCTGTGCGGGTGCGGCGGCGGCCAGGGCGAGCGCACCACCGATGAGCGCGGCGGACACGACGACGAGAACGCGGCGGATCACTGCGCGACCGCCTCGCGGCGCGCCCGCGGCTGCGGAGCGGGTGCGAGCCAGATCAGCCCGATCAGCCCGGCGACGCCCAGCAGCAGCGGGATCGCCACGGCGGGCGTCGTCATCCGGGTGATCACCGTGCCCACGCCGGGCAGGCGCAGGGCGGGCGACCAGACGTCGCCGCGCACCGGGTAGTCGAGGGCGTCCTCGTACTTGTTCGCGTCGCCCTTGAGGGTGACGGTGTAGCCGCCGTGCCCGTCGGGCTTGACGGCGACGACGCGGTGCGACACGAGGTTGCGGGTGAGCGTGCTCGGCAGGCTCACCACGTCGCCGACGGCGAGCGTGCTCGCCGGCACCTTCGTGTCGATCAGCAGGTCGCCGGTCATGATCTTCGGTTCCATCGACCCCGAGATCACCACGAGCGGCTTGATCACGCCGGCAGCGGTGAGCCCCCACACCACGGCGCTCGCGACGCCGACGGCGGCGAGCAGCCACAGCAGGCCTAGCGCGAGACGGTGCAGGAGGGTCATGGCTCGGTCCTTTCCGGTGACGGGCGGTGCGGGCGGAGTCGGGCCGCGGGATCGCCCCCTCCCCAGGGGTGGTCCCGCGGCCCGGGTCGGGTTACGCGGTGGCGGTGCCCGCGACGGTCACGATGATGGTGCCCGTCTTGCCCTGGTTGGCGGCATCCCAGTTGGCGGGCGCGGTCACGGTGAGGGTGACGGTGGTCGACGGGGTCGCACCGGTGGCGGCGGTCAGCGTCGAGCTGGCCGCGGTCGCCGTGACCGTGGGGTTCGTGGTGAAGGTGGCGCCGGCGGCCCACTCGGTCGACACGGTGAGCGCCGCGTTGGTGGTGCCGGTGTTCTTGACGTAGAGCGTCACTGTGCGGGTGTCGCCGGGCAGCATGTTGCCGAACTTGGCGGCGGGCACGACCAGCTGGATGGCGGACTTGTTGTCCGACTCGAGCCAGGTGGAGTTGTCCAGCGAGCCCTGCAGGTTGAACGTCGCGGCCTGTGCGGTGGCTGAGAAGAAGACGTTGTCGGTCCAGGCGGCGCTGGTGGCCGCGGCGCCGATGCCGCCGACGGCGAGCACGGCGAGCACGGCCGCGACGACGGCGCGCCGCTTGTTCTTGCGCTCGGGCTGGGTGG
>CAYLMS010000095.1:0-6536 GCA_964384455.1 uncultured Microbacterium sp.
GGCTTCACGTCACGGTGCACGATGCCGGCCTGGTGCGCCGCGGCCAGCCCGGTCAAGGTGGCATCCATGATGGTGATCGCCTGCAGCACGCTGAGCCGGCGCTGCTCGCGCAGAAGTTCGCGCAGCGTGATTCCCGGCAGGTACTCCATCACCAGATAGGCGAGACCCGCATCCTGACCCTGGTCGAACACGTTCACCACATGCGGGTTCGCCAGCCGTGCGGCGGCCCGCGCCTCCTGGATGAACCGACTCTGGAACACGGCGTCGTCGCTGAGATGGCCGTGCATCACCTTCAGCGCGACGCGACGCTCCAGGCGCAGGTCGGTCGCGACGTACACGGTGGCCATGCCGCCGCGCGCGATGCGCGCGCGCACCCGGTATCGCCCGTCTACGAGACGGCCGATCATCGGATCGACGTGCTGGCCGGTGGTCACGATCCGAGTCTAGGTAGGCACGCCTGGGACGCCGCTCAGCGGCGCACCTGTGCGGCCGGCCCGGCTCACCCGAGCGCGGCGAGCCAGGCGAAGGCCGGCCGCTCCCATTGCGCGTAGCGCGCGGGGTAGGCAGAGTTCTGCACGGCCTGCGCCGCCTGCGCGAAGCTCATGCGCTGCCATCCCGGGATGTCGAGCAGCCCGCGCGTGCGCGTGCCGTTCGGGTCGTGCGGTCCGCCGAAGAACACGCGGATCGCGCGTTCCGCATCGCGCACCTGCGCGGGCGAGCCCCAGCCCGCGCGCGGGCGTTGCTGGAACAGCCCGAGCGAGTCCCGGTCGCCGTGGGGCAGATTGCGCAGCCACGACTCCTGCATCGCCGTGCCCAGCGCGATCGCGATCCCCCGATCGGGCACGCCCAGGGCGCGCCCGATCGCGATGATCCGCACGGCGTTCGCGGTCTGCTCCGCATCGAGCCCCGGTGCGGTGGCGGATGCAGCGGCCGCGGCGGGGGCGGATGCCGGGATGCGCAGCGCCTGACCGGGATAGATGATCGAGGCGGGCACCAGGCCGTTCGCCGCCAGCACCGCCGCCACCGTCGTGCCGTAGCGCCGTGCGATCGCCGTGATCGTGTCGCCGGCCTGCACGCGGTGGGCCGTCGCGGGGGCGGATGCCGCGGTGCGCGAGGGCGCTGCGGCGACGCGCGCCGCCGGGATCGTGAGCCGCTGCCCCGGGCGGATGACCGCACTGCGCGGGAGCGTGTTGACGGCGAGCACCGCCTCGACGCTCACGCCGTAGCGCTGCGCGATGGCCCACACGCTGTCGCCCGCGACCACCTGATGCACGAGCGGCGCCGGCGCAGCCGGCGCCGCGGGTGCAGGTCGCGGCCCGGCGCTCGAGGCCGGTGCCGCGGCGGCGGGCGCCGCGGGTGCGGCGGCCAGCGCGAGCGATCCCACCAGCGCGACGGGAACGCCGAACGCGAGACCGGTGCGGCGGACTCCGGTGAGTCGAGGCATGCGTCGGCCCCTTTCTCGTCTGCTGTCACGGTGTCACGAGTGTGAATTCATGTCAACCAGTGGGTCAGGAGTGAATCATGGGATCGACGCATGCGCACGGCTCGCCGGGGTGGGATAGTGGCTTGGTGACCGCATCGCAGGCCCAGTGGCTGACCTTGCCCGAACTCGTCGACGTGCTGGGCGAACCGCTCTCGCGCGTGCGGCGGCTGCTCGACGATCGCCACCTGCTCGCATCGCGCCGCGCGGGCGGCGGACCGCGGGTGCCCGCACTGTTCCTCGTCGACGGCCGCCCGTTGCCTTCGCTGCGCGGCACGGTGTTCGTGCTGCAGGATGCCGGCTTCTCCGACGACGAGGCGATCGACTGGCTGCTGGCGCCCGAGCCGTCGATCGGCGTCGCGCCGATCGACGCACTGCGGGCGGGGCGCAAGAGCGAGGTGCGCCGCACCGCGCAGGCGCTCGCCTGAGCCGAATTACGAGGTGCGGGTCGTCGCGGCCTCGGCGAGGTCGCGCAGCTCGACACCCACCGCGGCATCCAGGCGCGCCGCCGCGAGCGCCTGCTCGGCCTCGGCGACCAGGTCGGCGATCATCCGCTCCACGCGCGCCAGCGCACCGGAGCCGACGATGTCGCCCTGCAGCGCTGCCACCTGCAGCGCATCCAGCCCGGCATCGCCCAGGGCGCCGTCGAGCACGTGCCGCTGCGCCACGCTCATCGCCTCGCGGGCCAGTGCGATCAGCACCGTGCGCTTGCCTTCGCGCAGATCGTCGCCCGACGGCTTGCCCGTGACGGACTCGTCGCCGAACACCCCCAGCACATCGTCGCGCAACTGGAACGCCAGCCCGAGCGGATGCCCGAACGCGCGCAGCTCTGCTCGCCGCCCGAGGTCGGCCCCGGCCAGTGCGGCGCCGATCAGCAGCGGCTGCTGCACGCTGTAGCGCGCCGACTTCAGCGACGCCACCCGCAGGGCGCGCGCAGCGTGCGTGCTGTCGTCGGCTCCCGCGTACGCGCTCTCTTCGGCGACGTCGAGGAACTGGCCCACCGTGACGTCGCGCCGCATCACCGCGTACTCGTGCCGCGCCGCCGAGCCGCGCTCCGGCACGGCGGCGGCCAGTCCGTCCTCGAACAGGTCGTCGCTCCAAGCCACCAGCAGATCGCCGAGCAGCACGGCGGCCGAGCGGCCGAACGCGGCGCCGTCGCCCTGCCACCGCGCGCCGCGGTGCCATGCCTCGAGCCGCCGATGCGCGGCCGGGCCGCCGCGGCGCAGATCGGAGTTGTCGATCAGGTCGTCGTGCACGAGCGCCGCGGCGTGGAACACCTCCAGCGCGGCCGCCGCGGCGACCACCGCCGCATCCGGTGCGCCGGCACCGCCGCCGGCGCGCCATCCGGCGAGGCAGAATCGGGCGCGCAGGCCCTTTCCACCGCCGATGCCGGCGAGCCCCGCCTCGACGAATGCGGCGCCCTCGCTGCCGTAGGCGACGGCCTCGGCGCGACGCTCGGCGGCGAAGTCCGCGAGTCGCTGGGAAATCGCTTCCACCGGGTGCACGGGCCTAGCCTAGTGATCCGCGGGACGCGTAGAATCGAGGCGGACGCCCGAAAGAAGGGGATGAGGGATGCCACTCTCCGAACAAGAGCAGCGACTGCTCGACGAGATGGAGCGTCACCTGCTGCACAACGACGCCGACGTGGTCAGCGCCGCCCGCGATGGACGTTCCATCAGCTATCGCAACATCGTCTACGGCACGATCCTGGTGCTCGCGGGGCTGGGAGGCCTCGTCGTCGGCGTCGCCGTGCCGATGATCTGGATCGGCGTCGCGGGCTTCGTCCTGATGCTCGGCGGCGTCGTGCTGGCGGTCACGCCGATAAGGTCGGCCGCGGCCGCTCCGTCCGCCGCGCGGCCGGACGGTTCGCCGCGCGCGTCGGCCTCGTTCATGGACCGCATGAACGACCGCTGGGACCGCCGCCACGACGACGGCTGACCCGCCACCTCACGAATCCGAAGCACCGGCCATACGGCCGGTGCTTTTTTCTGCGCCCGGGGAGCGGCTGGGTGCGAAATCTCCACAAAGTGGAGCAAAGTGGAGTAAAGTGGGCCGCACAGGGGAGGCCGGTTCCCCCGGGGGAGGATGCGACGATGCTGCTCGGCACGCACACCCCCAAGCTCGACGACAAGGGACGGGTCATTCTGCCCGCCAAGTTCCGGCGCGAGCTCGAGGACGGCGTGGTGGTCACGCGCGGTCAGGATCGCTGCCTCTACGTGTTCAGCGCGGCCGAGTTCGCCTCGGTGCACGAGCGCATCAGGCAGGCGCCGCTCGGCAACAAGGACGCCCGCGACTTTCTGCGCATGCTGCTGTCCGGCGCCAGCGACGAGACGCCCGACAGCCAGAACCGGATCACCATCCCGCCGCACCTGCGCACCTATGCGGGCCTTGAACGCGAGTTGGTGGTCACCGGAGTCGGCAGTCGTGCCGAGATCTGGAACGCGGCAGCGTGGGCCGACTACACGGCCGCGCACGAGGACTCCTACGCCGAGCTGCAGGAGGAGGTGATCCCGGGCTTGTTCTGATCCTCCGAGCCTGATCTCCAGCCGCTCCCGCCCTGACGCACTTCCCCGGCGCCAGGTCGGAGCGGAGGGGGATCAGGCCCGCAGGCGCAGCGCCCGAGGCACATGGATCCACTGCGCGACATCCACACCCCGGTACTGCTCGACCGCTGCATCCAGCTGCTGGCCCCCGCACTGCAGGCGCCCGGCGCCGTGCTCGTCGACGCCACGCTGGGCATGGGCGGCCACGCCGAGGCGCTGCTGCGCCGCTTCGATGGGCTGCGCCTGATCGGACTCGACCGCGACACCGACGCGCTGGCGATCGCGCGCCGGCGGCTGGAGCCGTTCACCGACCGCATCGAACTCGTGCACACCGTGTACGACGGCATCGCCGATGCGGTGGCGGCCACGGGGCGCCGCACCGTCGACGCCGTGCTGTTCGATCTCGGAGTGTCGTCGCTGCAGCTGGATGACGCCGATCGCGGATTCGCTTATGCGAAGGATGCTCCGCTGGACATGCGCATGGATCAGACCACCGGCATCACGGCGGCCGATGTCGTCGCCGGCTACGACGAGGCCGGGTTGCGGCGCATCTTCGAGCGCTACGGCGAGGAGAAGCTGTCGGCGCGCTACGCCAGGGCGATCGTGCGCGCACGCGACGCGATGCCGATCACGCGCTCGGCGCAGCTCGTGCAAGTGGTCTCGGATGCCACCCCCGCAGCCCTGGCCCGCACCGGTCACCCCGCGAAGCGGGTGTTCCAGGCGCTGCGCATCGAGGTCAACCAGGAACTGGCGGCGCTCGAGTCGGCCGTGCCCGCAGCGCTTGACCTGCTGCGCGTGGGCGGCCGGATCGTCGTGCTGTCCTACCAGTCGCTGGAGGACCGTCTGGTCAAACACGCCCTCGCGGCGGCGTCGGCGTCGACCGCACCGCGCGGGCTGCCGGTCGAACTGGCCGAGCATGCGCCGCGCTTCCGGCTGCTGGTCAAGGGCGCGGAGTTGGCCGGCGACGACGAACGCGCGCAGAACCCGCGCGCGACGCCGGTGCGGCTGCGCGCGGCGGAACGGATGAGGGAGGCGGCATGAGCCGGGGGGCGACCGCACGCATACTGGAGCGCGCACCGGACCGCGAGGAGGCACCCGGGCGGCGATTGCGTGCGCTGGACAGGCCGCGGCGCAGACGCCCGCGTCTCGCCTACGCGCTCATCGCGCTGGGTGGCGCGGTCGCGATCGGCGCCGCGCAGATGGGGCTGTCCATCGCCACCACACAGGGATCCTTCGTCGTCAGTTCGCTCACGCAGAAGCAGCGTGGACTGGTGCTCGCCAAGCAGGCGCTGTACGACGAGGTCGCGGGACTGAGCTCGCCGCAGTACCTCGCCGCCAACGCGGCGGCGCTGGGGATGGTCACCGGACAGTCGCCCACGTACCTGCGCCTGAGCGACGGCAGCGTCGTCGGCGCCGGCGAATCGGTGACGGCGTCCTCCGGCGTGGTCGCGATCGGTGCCGGCGCCGTGGCGAATCGGCTCATCGCGACCACCCCGCTCGTGACCGATCCGAGCGCCACGATTCAGGGCGCGCCGCAGCCTACCGCACCGGCCGCAGCTCCGGCGGATACTCTTCCCCCGCCGATCACCTCGGGACTGCCCACGCCGACCACCCGCTGACACGAGGCCACGCACCAATGACGACCAGAAGCACCAGAAGCCCCCGCCGCCGCACCGTCGTCGCGCTCGCCGTGGTGCTCGCTGTACTGGTGGTGTTCGTGCTGCGGCTCGTCGACATCCAGGTGGTCAACGCGAAGGAGAACGTGGCCGACTCGCTCAAGGTGGGCAACATCGGCGGCAGCCGCATCCTCGCCGGTACGCGGGGGGACATCGTCGACGCGTCCGGCGTGGTGCTGGCGCACAGCACCAAGCTGTACGACGCGGAGGTCACCCCGGTGAACGTGAAGACCGTCACCCGCGCGGTCGACGGCAAAGCCTCGACGATCACGTGGCCCGACGCCGCGGCCCGGATCGCACAGATCACCGGTCAGAGCGCCGGTGACGTGATGGGCATCGTGCAGGCGGCGCTCGCGAAGGACCCGGGATCGCAGTTCGCCTACCTCAAGCGCGGCATCACCACGGGCCAGTACCGCGATCTGGTCGCGTTGAACCTGCCGTATCTCAACTTCGAATCGCAGCCGTCGCGCACCTACCCCAACGGTGCGGTCGCGGGCAACCTCCTCGGATTCGTCGGCATGGACGGCACGGCACTGGCCGGTCTCGAACTCGCGGACAACGCATGCCTGACCCCCACCGCCGGCAGCGAGACGTTCCAGCGCGGCCGCGACGGCGTGATCATCCCAGGCACCCTGAGCAGCAGGCCGGCCGTCGACGGCGGCACCCTGAATCTCACGATAGATGCCGACCTGCAGTGGTACCTGCAGCAGCTGGTCGCGCAGACCGTGCAGGACCAGGGCGCCAAGAGCGGCTCCATCACCATCGTGGACGTCAGCACCGGAGACATCCGTGCCGCCGCGGAGTATCCGTCGGTGGACCCGAACGCCGTGGGTGCAT
>CAYLMS010000096.1:0-6504 GCA_964384455.1 uncultured Microbacterium sp.
ATTCGAGCACCATGTCGATGAAGTCCACGACGATGATGCCGCCGATGTCGCGTAGCCGCAGTTGGCGGACGATCTCCTCCGCGGCCTCCAGGTTGTTCTTGGTGACGGTCTCCTCGAGGTTGCCCCCGGAGCCGACGAACTTGCCGGTGTTCACGTCGACGACGGTCATCGCCTCGGTGCGATCGATCACCAGTGAACCGCCAGACGGCAGCCACACCTTGCGGTCGAGCGCCTTCTCGATCTGCTCGGTGATGCGGAACTCGTCGAACGGGTCGCGCTCGCTCTCGTACGACTCCACCCGCTCCAGCAGATCGGGCGCCACCGACTCCAGGTACTGCGAGATCGTGCGATGCGCGTCCTCGCCCTGGATCAGCATCTTGGTGAAGTCCTCGTTGAACACGTCGCGCACGATCTTCACGAGCAGATCGGGTTCGGAGTGCAGCAGCGACGGAGCCTGCTGGGTCTCGACCTGGCGGCTGATGTACTCCCACTGTGCGGTGAGACGGTTCACGTCGCGGGTGAGCTGATCCTCGGTGGCGCCCTCGGCGGCCGTGCGCACGATCACACCGGAGGAGGAGGGCAGCACCTCCTTGAGGATCTTCTTCAGCCGAGCCCGCTCCGTGTCGGGCAGCTTGCGCGAGATGCCGTTCATCCCGCCGCCCGGCACGTACACGAGGTAGCGTCCCGGCAACGAGATCTGGCTCGTCAGGCGTGCGCCCTTGTGCCCGACCGGGTCTTTGGTCACCTGCACCAGCACGCGGTCGCCGCTCTTGAGCGCGAGCTCGATGCGGCGCGGCTGGTTGCCCGTCTCCACGCCGTCCCAGTCCACCTCGCCCGAGTAGAGCACCGCGTTGCGGCCGCGGCCGATGTCGACGAATGCGGCCTCCATGCTCGGCAGCACGTTCTGCACGCGACCGAGGTACACGTTGCCGATCAGCGAGGCGTCCTGGCTGCGCGCGACGTAGTGCTCGACGAGCACCTGGTCTTCGAGCACGCCGATCTGGATGCGACCGTTCTTCGAACGCACCACCATGACCCGGTCGACCGCCTCGCGGCGGGCGAGGAACTCGGTCTCGGTGACCACAGTGCGCCGTCGCCCCGCGTCGCGCCCGTCGCGGCGACGTTGCTTCTTGGCCTCCAGCCTGGTCGACCCCTTGATGCGCTGCGGCTCGGTGATGTACTCGACGACCCGCTGCCTGGAGCGCTGCTGCTCGACGGGGGCGGATGCTTCGGCAGCTTCGGAATCCGACCCGCCGCGCCGGCGGCGGCGGTTGCGCGACGACGTGCCGGACTGCTCACCGGGGGCGGTCTCGGGCAGCGACGGCACCGGCAGCGGCTCGGGCGCGAAGAAGAACAAGTCGGTGCTCACCTGCGACACGAACACCGCCGGCAGCAGCCCGAGCGACACGGCCGTCAGCGGCTCGGGCTCGGGGGCCGGCTCGAGCGCCGGTTCGGGCTCGGGCTCGGGCTCGAGCGCCGGCTCCGGCTCGAGCGCGGGCTCGGGAGCCGGTTCGGGCTCAGGCTCGCTCACGAGCGCGACCGTCTCGGGCTGCTCGTCCGCCGCGGCGGTGTCGTCGGGCTGGATGTCATCGGCTGCATCGGCCATGGCCGGGATACTCTCTGCGGGCGACACCGCGCGTCGTCCGACTCCACTCGTGCGGTGCCGCTGGGCCCTCGTCGGGCGCGGTGCCGCGAACTTTTCTCACTGCAGCAGGCCCGTGGCTCGTGCTGCGAGGGCGATCTCGCCCGAAGTCTTCTGGTGATGCGGGGCGCGGGCCGCGCATCAGGAGCCATTATCGCACGCTCACGCGTGCCGACCCACGGCACGACACGATGCGGCGCTCGGGGCGTCCCCTCATCGGCGCCTGGGATAATCCGAGCATGCCCGATCTGCAGCCGCATCGCCGCCCCATCGCCATGGCCGTCTGGCTGGTGTGCGCAGGTCTGATCGGGTGGTGGGCGGCCTTCTCGCTGACCATGGAGAAGTTCGAGGCCTACGCGCATCCTGGCGTGAGTGCCGGGTGCGATTTCAGCGTGCTCGTGCAATGCACGAAAAACCTGAACTCGTGGCAGGGCAGCGTCTTCGGCTTCCCGAACCCGATCCTCGGGCTCGCCGGCTGGGTCGCGCCGATCGTGGTGGGTATGGCGATCCTCGCCGGCGCACGGTTCGCCCGCTGGTTCTGGTGGCTGTTCGAGGCGGGGATGCTGTTCGCGTTCGGCTTCGTGTGCTGGCTGATCTACCAGAGCATCTTCGTGCTCGGCACGCTGTGCCCGTGGTGCATGGTCACCTGGTCGGTGGCGATCCCGTCGTTCTATGCGGTCACGATCCACGTCATGCGCACCGGCATCCTGCCCGCCCCGGCCGGCCTGCGCCGCGCCGCCGGCCGGATGATGGCATGGGTGCCGCTGCTGGCAATCGTCAGCTACGCGATCATCGTCGTGATCGCGCAGCTGCGCCTCGACGCGCTGACCAACATCTTCGGCGGCGTGCTGCGCTGAGGCCGCTCAGCCGAACCAGAGGGAGAGTTCCCGCGCGGCCGATTCCTGGCTGTCCGAGCCATGCACCAGGTTCTGCTGCACCCGCAGCCCCCAGTCGCGACCGAAGTCGCCGCGGATCGTTCCGGGAGCCGCGGTGGTCGGGTCGGTGGTGCCCGCGAGCGAGCGGAACCCCTCGATCACGCGGTTGCCGGCGAGGCGGATCGCCACCGACGGCCCCGACATCATGAACTCCAGCAACGGCTCGTAGAACGGCTTGCCGGCGTGCTCGGCGTAGTGCCGCTCGAGCAGGTCACGGTCGGGCTCGACCAGCCGGATGTCGACCAGGGAGTAGCCCTTCGCCTCGACGCGGGCGAGGATCGGGCCGGTCAGGCCGCGGGCGACGCCGTCGGGCTTGACGAGGACGAGAGTCTCTTCCGTGGGCATGTCAGTCTCCGTTCGATTCAGCGGAAAGCGCGGCCGCGTTGCGACGATCGAGCGCGGCACCCTTGATGGTCGCATAGCCCCACAGGCCGCCGAAAATCGCCGCCACGGCGAACAGTGCGGGCAGGAGGAATCCGCCGAGCGCGAGCACGACCTGCAGCAGCCAGCCGAGTGCGATCCCCCAGCGGTGGCGCAGCCGGCCGGCGACGACGAGCATGAGCACGGCCATCGCCGCCCCCCCTGCCACGCCCCACCAGGCCGGCACCCCCGGCGGCAGCGCCTTCAGGCCGAACAGCACGAGACCGCCGAGGAACACCACCACCGACTCGAACACCAGCACGATGGCGCCCAGCGACTCCGCGGCTCCGCGCCGCCGGCGCGCGCTCACGGCTTCCAGCCTTCCTGCGCCGCCAGCGCGATCGCCTGACCCGCAAGCACCACCGAGCCGGCGATCACGACGGCACGGCGGTCGGATGCCGCGGCCCACGCCCGCGCGGCGGAGGCGGCATCATCGAGGCGGCCGTGCTCTTCGGTGCTCAGCCCGGCGGCCTCGGTGAGCGCGGCCACCCGCGCCGTGCCGTCGGCACGGTCGGACTCCGGGGCCGTCACGAACACACGTGCCACGGCCGGTGCGAGCGCGTCGACGATGCCTGCGGCATCCTTGTCGGCGAGCACCCCGAGCACGAGACCCCACTCGTCGAAGTCGAACACCTCGCCGAGGGCGGTGGCCAGCGCCCTCGCACCGTGCGGATTGTGCGCGGCATCGACGATCACCGTGGGTGCGGTGCCGATCAACTGCAGGCGACCAGGCGAGCCGGCCTGGCCGAGCCCTTCGGCGAGCACGTCATGGTCGATCGGCCGTGTGCCGCCGCCGATGAGCGCCTCCACCGCCGCGATCGCCAGAGCGGCGTTGTGCGCCTGATGCTGTCCGTAGAGCGGCAGGAACAGATCGTCGTAGGTGCCCGCCAGGCCTCGCACGCTGATCAGCTGGCCGCCCACGGCCAACCGGTGGCCGGTGACGGCGAAGCCGTCGGGTTCGACGGCGAGCGTGGCATGCTGCCGCGCGGCCGCGTCTCGCAGCACGGCATCGGCCGCCGCAGGCTGCGCGGCCGAGACGACCGCCGCGCCCGGTTTGATGATGCCCGCCTTCACCGCGGCGATCTCCGCGATGGTCGCGCCCAGCCGGTCGGCGTGGTCGAGGTCGATCGGGGCGAACACTGCCACATCGCCGTCGGCGGTGTTGGTGGAGTCCCACGCGCCGCCCATGCCCACTTCGAGCACCAGCACATCCACCGGCGCGTCGGCGCACGCCACGAACGCGAGCACGGTGAGCACCTCGAAGAAGGTCAACGGCGCATCGCCCACCGACGCGAGGTCGGCGTCGACGATGTGCAGCAGCGGCTCGATCTCGTGCCACGCCGCGGCGATCGCGGCATCGGCGATGGGCTCGCCGTCGATCATGATCCGCTCGGTGAAGCGTTCCAGATGGGGGCTGGTGAACAGTCCGGTGCGCAGCCCGTGCGCGCGCAGCAGGCTCTCGATCAGCCGCGCCGTGCTGGTCTTGCCGTTGGTGCCGGTGAGGTGCACGACGCGATACGTGCGCTGCGGGTCGTCGAGCAGCTCGAGCAGCCGGCGGGTGCGCTCCACCCGAGGCTGCACCCACTGCTCCCCCTGGCGCAGCAACAGTTGCGCATAGACGGCGTCGGCCCTGGCGCGATCGTTCATGCCCGCCCCCCGACGCGCGTGACGGCGATGTGGAAGGCTGCCCGGTTGGCGTAGGTGCCGGCCGGCACATACGCCACATGCTCGGGCTGCGCGCCGAACACCAGCGGATGCCACACCTCAGGCGTGGCATCGGCGGGGATGTGCACGCCGTGCCCGTCGACCAGCACAGCGTGCTCGGTCGCAAGGGTCTCCCCCGCGACCTCCACCCGGTCGAACGCCGACGCCACCGCCGCGGCGTCGTCGTGCCCGACGAACAGCAGCTGCAGCCGGATGCGGTCGCTGACGTCGAATCCGGCGGCACGGCGGCACTCCTGCACGGCACGGATGACGTCGCGAGCCAGGCCCTCCGCCTCCAGTTCCGGCGTGGTGGTGGTGTCGAGCAGCACGAAGCCGCCTCCGGCCAGCAGCGCGAGCGCCTCGCCCTCGGGACGCCCCTCGGTGGCCAGCACGAGGTCGTATTCGCCCGGCGCCAGCGCGATGCCGCCCGCCGTGACCCCGTCGCCGGTCTGCGACCAGTCCCCCGTGCGCGCGGCCTGGATCGCCTGCTGCACCTGCTTGCCCAGTCGGGGCCCGGCGGCGCGGGCGTTCACGGTGAGCCGGTGCGTGACGCCGTAGCGGGCGGCCGACCGGTCGGTGAGCTGTTCCAATTCCACCGTCTTGACGTTGAGCTCGTCGCGCAGGATCTCCTCGAACTGCGCGAGCGCCTCGGCTTGCGCGCTGACGACGCTCAGGCGCGGCAGCGGCAGCCGCACCCGCCTGCCCTCGCGCTTGCGCAGCGCGTTGGCCACGCTCGACACCTCGCGCACGGCATCCATCGCCGCGCGGATGTCGGCGGCGGGGTCGAACTGCCGTGGGTCGGGCCAGTTCGTCAGGTGCACGCTGCGACCGCCGGTGAGTCCCTGCCAGATGCGCTCGGTGACGAGCGGCGCGAGCGGCGCCGCGGGCCGGGTCACGGTCTCGAGCACGGTGTACAGCGTGTCGCACGCATCGCGCTCGCCCAGCCAGAACCGGTCGCGCGAGCGCCGGATGTACCAGTTGGTGAGCGCCTCGGCGAAGTCCCGCAGCCGCGCGGCTGCGGTGGTGGAATCCAGCCCTTCCAGGTCTTCAGCGACCTCGTCGACCAGGTCGCCGAGCAGCGACAGGATGTAACGGTCCAGCACATGCGGCGAATCGGTGCGCCACCGGGCTTCGTAGCCCCTGCCGGCGCCGCCCGCCGCGGGTTCCGTCGAGCGTGTCGAAGCAGCCCCTGCTGAGCTTGTCGAAGCAGCCCCTGCTGAGCTTGTCGAAGCATTCGCGTAGGTGGCGAAGAAGTACCACGAGCTCCACAGCGGCAGCAGGAACTCGCGCGCTCCGGCGCGGATGCCCTCCTCGGTCACCATCAGGTTGCCGCCGCGTAGCACCGAGCTCGACATCAGGAACCAGCGCATCGCGTCGGAGCCGTCGCGGTCGAACACCTCGCTCACGTCGGGGTAGTTGCGCAGCGACTTCGACATCTTCTGCCCGTCGGAGCCGAGCACGATGCCGTGGCAGCTCACCCCGGTGAACGCGGGCCGGTCGAACAGCGCGGTCGACAACACGTGCATCACGTAGAACCAGCCGCGCGTCTGCCCGATGTACTCGACGATGAAGTCGGCCGGGGCGTGGGCGTCGAACCACTCGTGGTTCTCGAACGGGTAATGCACCTGCGCGTAGGGCATCGAACCGGAGTCGAACCACACGTCGAAGACATCCTCGATGCGGCGCATCATGCTGCGGCCGGTGGGGTCGTCGGGGTTGGGCCTGGTCAGCTCGTCGATGTACGGCCGGTGCAGGTCGACCTCACCCTGCTCGTTGCGCGGCAGCCTGCCGAAGTCGCGCTCG
>CAYLMS010000097.1:0-6503 GCA_964384455.1 uncultured Microbacterium sp.
CACGCTGGCCTACGCGTCGCCGCCGGCCTCGACCGCCCCCGCGCCGCGCGGCACCGCCGGCCGCACCCTCGGAGTCATCCTCGCCGCCGCGCTGGTCGGCGGCGCCGCCGGGCTCGGGGGAGCCTATGCCGGCACGCAGCTGTGGGCCACAGGGTCGGCGGCGCCGGCATCCGCACCCGCCGCCGTCACGGTCAACAACCCGCAGTCGGTCACGGCCATCACCGGGATCGCAGCGAAGACGGTGCCGAGCGTGGTCACCATCCAGGCCGCCAGTGGCAGCCAGGGCGGCACCGGATCGGGCGTGGTGCTCACCGCCGACGGCTATGTCGTCACCAACACCCACGTGGTCACCCTCGACGGGGCCACCGGCAGCGCGACGCTCAGCGTCACCACCGCAGACGGGCACGTCTATGCCGCGAGCGTCGTCGGCACCGACCCCACCTACGACCTCGCCGTGATCAAGCTGAAGGGCGCATCGGGGCTCACCCCGATGCAGTTCGGCGATTCGGCGAAACTCAACGTCGGCGACCAGACCGTCGCGGTCGGCGCGCCGCTCGGACTGTCGAACACGGTGACCAACGGCATCGTGAGCGCCCTCAACCGGTCGATCGAGATCGCGTCGTCGGCGGCGCCGAACTCCTCCGACGGCAGTGGCAAGGGCAACGGCTCGCAGAACGGCAACGGCCCATTCCGGTTCGACTTCGGTCAGGGTCAGGGCTCGACCGGCGCGTCGAGTGAGACCATCAAGATCGCCGTCATCCAGACCGACGCCGCGATCAACCCGGGCAACTCGGGCGGCGCGCTGGTCAACTCCGCCGGCCAGCTGATCGGCATCAACGTCGCGATCGCCAGCGCGGGCAGCTCGTCCGGCGGGCAGTCCGGGTCGATCGGAGTCGGGTTCTCGATCCCGTCCGACATCGTCAAGCGCATCACCGACGAGCTGATGGCGAACGGCAAGGCCACGCACGGACTGCTCGGGGCCAGCGTGCAGGATGCCGCATCCCTCGACGGCGCGACGATCGAGGGCGCTTCGATCGCCCAGATCAGCTCCGGCGGCGCGGCCGACAAGGCCGGTCTGCAGAAGGGCGACATCATCACGGCGTTCAACGGTGTGCCGATCACGGGTTCGGTGGATCTGACGGCGCAGGTGCGCGCCGCCGCGGCAGGCAGCCAGGCGAGCGTCACCTACGTGCGCGGCGGCCGCACCGCCACCGCGACGGTCACGCTCGGCGCGCTGAAGTAGGCCGCAGGTTGCAGGACGCCGCCCCGCGATAGGCTCGCGGGGTGGCGTCCTTCTCGTTCGGCGCGGGCAACGCCCACAAGCTGCTGCGGTTGCCGTTGTACGGCCTCGGGCGGCTCGTCACGCTGGTCGTGCCCCGCGATCCGCGGGCATGGGCGTTCGGCTGCGGCGCCGGCATCGGTGACGGCGCGCTCGCGCTGTGGCTCCAGGCGGCCGCGGGCGGGCATCACCTCGTGTGGCTGGTCGGCTCGGCACGGGAGCAGGCGGATGCGGCCGCACGCGGTATCCCGACCGTGCCGAGGCACAGTCTGCGCGGCTTCTGGCGCACTGCACGCGCCGGTGTGATCGTGGTCACGCACGGCTTCGGCGACGTCAACCGTTACGCCGTCTCGGGCGCCTACGTCGTGCAGCTGTGGCACGGCATACCGCTCAAGCGCATCGGGCTCGACTCGCCCGAAACCTTGCGGGTGCCGGCGGCACTCGCCTGGCCGCCGGTGCTCGCACGCGCCGTGCGCGGCATCCTGACCGTGATGTTCCGGGGCGCCGCACGGCGGATCGCGCTGCTGCCGGCCGCATCGCACCCGGTGCGGGCCCGCTTGGAGTCGGCCTTCGCGCTGCCCGACGAGCGCGTGCCGGTCACCGGCGAGCCCCGCGTCGATGTGCTCAGCGCCGGCGACCCGGCCGTCAGGGCCGCGGCCGCCCGGGCCCTCGTCGACACGGTGGCCGGGCCTACCGGCGCCGCCCGGCTCGTGCTCTATGCGCCCACGTGGCGCGACGGAGCACCCGATCCCGCCGTGCCCACCGCCGCGCAGTGGTCCGTGCTGATCGACCTGCTCGAGCGCGAGGACGCGGTGCTGCTCGTGCGCTCGCATCCGCTCGGCGACGGCGACTACCGGCCGCCCCCCGGCAGCGACCGCGTGCGCTCGTTCGGCAGCCTGCTGCTGTCCGACGTCACCAGCGCGCTGCCCGCGCTGTCGGCGCTCGTCACCGACTACTCGTCGCTCGTGTTCGACGCGGCGCTCGTGCCGGTGCCGGTCGTGCACCTGGCCCCCGACGTCGCCGACTACGCCGCCCGGCGCGGTTTCTATGGCACGTTCGCCGACGTTGCGGGCGACGATGCGGCGGCGGACTGGGATGCGGCGACCGCGCGCCTGGCCGCGCTGCTGGGCGAGGCGGCCGAGCGCGAGCGGCTGCTGACGCGGGCACGTGCGTTGAGTGCGCGAATGCACGCGTTCCAGGACGGCGCGAACGCGCGCCGGGTGTACGACGCGATCGTCGGACGGAAGGGGAGGCGATGACCTCGGCCCAGTTCACCACCGACCAGGGCGCCTGCCTCGAGCTGCGCGGCGAAGGAGCCCGGCCGGAGCGGGTGGTGCTGGAGGGCCGCCGAGCGCACGCCGACGCGGTGGTCACCGGCCGCGGGCGCACCTGGCGCGCGGTGATCCCGCTCGCCGCGGCGCGCTGGGGCGGCCCGCAGCTGCCGCTGCCGACAGGCGACTACCGGCTCGTCGTGGCGGGCGCCGCCATGCCTGCGGCGACGCTGCCGACGACCCAGCTCGGCACGCTGCGCGCCTCGCTCGACGGCGAGAGGGTGCGCATCGGGCCGCCGATCGACCCTGCGTACGACTCTGGGGAGGGGCAGGCGGCACTCGAACGGCGCTACGCCACCCGGCCCGACGGGTTCGAAGAAGCGGTGTTCTTCGAGAGCTTCTACGGCCGCAACGCCAGCTGCAATCCGCTCGCGATCGACCGGGAGCTCGCGCGCGCCGTGCCCGAGGTGAGGCGCTACTGGAGCGTGGTCGACCTGTCGGTGCAAGTGCCCGATGGTGCGGTCGCCGTGGTGGAGGGTTCGCCGGAGTGGTGGCGCGCCCGCGGGGCGGCGCGCCTGCTCGTGGTCAACGACTGGCTGCGGCGCCGGTTCGAGCGCCGTCCCGGCCAGCAGGTGCTGCAGACATGGCACGGCACCCCGTTGAAGCGGCTCGCGCTGCATCGGCCCGGCTTCGACGTGCGGCGGGCGCTCGCGGTGCTCAAGGAATCGCGCCGCTGGAATGTGCTGCTGGCGCAGAACCCGTACGGGGCAGGCATCCTGCGCAAGGCCTACGCGTTCGGCCGCCGGCCGATCTGGGTGGAAGGGTATCCGCGCAACGACGTGCTGGTCACCGGTTCCGGAGCGGCCACCCGCGCGGCCCTCGGCATCGACGCGACCGAGCGGTTGCTGCTGTACGCCCCGACCTGGCGCGATGACCGCAGCGAGATGGTGGACTTCCTCGATCTCGCCGAGCTGGCGGCCGCAGCCGACGCTGTGGTGCTCGTGCGCGGCCACTCGCGCACGCTGCAGCCCGGTGTCGACGCGCACGGTCCGCGGGTGATCGACGTGACCAGCTACCCCGATGTGTCGCAGTTGCTGTTGGCCGCGGATGCGCTGATCACCGACTACTCCTCGGTGATGTTCGACTTCAGCGTCACCGGCAAGCCGATGTACTTCTTCACGCCCGACATCGAGCACTATCGCGGCGAGCTGCGCGGCTTCTACTTCGACCTCGCCGCCCACGCGCCGGGCCCCGTGGTGCGTACGATGGCCGAACTGGTCGCGGCGCTCGCGGCGGCGCCCACGGCCGAGCACGCGGCCCGCTACACCGCCTGGCGGGCGAAGTTCAATGCCCGCGACGACGGGCATGCCGCCGAGCGAGTGGTGGCCCGTATCCTCGACCAGGGTCTGATCACGCGCTGAGCTACGGCAGCGGCGTGTTGCGGTCGGACAGCCGCGAGGTGTCGACCGCATCCCGCGCGCCGCGCGCCACCCCGACGAGAAAGCCTGCACCCCATGCGAGGTGCATGGTGGGCAGCACCGCCGCGGTCCAGGCCCGGTCGCGCCAGCCGGTGCCGCCCGAGCGACCGAGCGCGACCGCGGCGATCAGCACCAGATACGCCGCGATCGGCAGGTAGACGACGGATGCGCCCACCGCCCACCAGCCGGTGAGCACGCGCGTCGCCTGCAGTCCGGCCACGACGAGCGCCAGCGCGAGGCTCACCACGAGCGCGGGCGGGGCGAAGTAGCGCAGCTGATTACGTCGCCCGAAGCGGCGCACCAGTTCGCCCCGCCAGGTGCCGGTGGCGCGGAACTGGCGCACCAGCCGGGTCCAGCTCTCTCTCGGCCAGTACGTGACCGAGAGCCCCGGATCGAACCACACCCGGTAGCCGGCCCGGCGGATGCGCAGATTCAGCTCCCAGTCCTCGCCGCGTCTGATGCTCTCGTCGAACAGTCCCACCTGCTCCAGCACGCTGCGCCGCAGAATGCCGAGATATGCCGACTCCGCCTCGCCCTCGTGCGTGCCGCCGTGGTAGGCCCCGCCGCCGAGGCCGATCGGGGAGTTGTAGGCGCGTGCGACCGCGCGCTGGAAAGGGCTGCGCCCGTCGGCGCGCATGACGCCGCCCACGTTCGCCGCGCGCGTGCGCGCGAGCGTGTCGAGCGCACGGCGCGCGTAGCCGACGGGCAGCTCGGAGTGCGCGTCCACCCGCGCGACGGTGGGCAGCCGCGACGCGCGGATCGCGAGGTTGAGCCCGATCGGGATGTCGGCGCCGGGATTGTGCACGAGCGTGATGCGGGGTTCGCGGTCGGCGAGCGCGCGCGCCAGCTCGGTCGTGCCGTCAGTGGAGGGGCCCAGGGCGAGCACGAGCTCGACCGGCCCGTCCACCTGCTGCGCGAGCACGGTCTGCACCGCCCGTTCCAGGTAGCCGCGCTCGTTGAGCACGGGCATGACGAACGACACGCCGCTGCCGTCGGGGGGCACCGGCGCGTCCACGCGGTGAGGACCGGCGACATGCACCCGTCGATCATCCCATGGGCGGATGCGTCGACCGGGTGCGCTCACCGTGCGAGCAGTCGCTCGATACCCGCCAGCGGGATCGGCAGCCACGACGGCCGGAACGTCGCCTCGTACCTCGCCTCGTACACGGCCTTGTCCAGCTGCAGTGCCAGCAGCAGCGGATCGTCGTCGGCGACGGCGAGTCCGGATGCCGCGGCGTAGCCGTGCAGGAACGTGCCGCCGGCATCGCGCGCCCCGGCGTAGTCGCACGAGCGCAGCATCCCCGCCACATCGCGCAGCGCCAGGTCGGGGGCGGTGCGCTCGGCGAGCGGGCGCAGCGGTTCGCCCTCGAAGTCCAGCAGCAGCCAGCCGCGCTCGGGCGATCGGAGCGTCTGCCCGAGGTGCAGGTCGCCGTGGATGCGCTGCAGTGCCGGCCACGCCGACGCGGCCGCGCGCGCGAACCGCTGCGCGAGCTGGGCGGCGCGCGGCGCGAGTGCCGGTACTGCCGCTTCGGCCAGCACGAGCCGCTCCTGCCAGCCGCGCACGATCGCGGTACGGGCGCGGTCATCTGCCGGCCCGGTGCCGAAGAGCTCGGCCAGCGCGGCATGCACGCGCGCGGTCGCCGCGCCGAGCCCGCGCGCGGAGGCGGTGAACGAGGCGCCGGCCGAGGTGGCCAGCGTCCAGCCGTCGATCGCGTCGGCCACGTACTCCTGTGCACAGGCGAGTGTGCCGCTCACCTGCCGCGAGGCATCGGCCGGATCGGGCCAGCTGCCGGTCAGCTGGCCGTGCATGCGCGGCACGTGCGGGCACGCGGCGTCGGAGAGCGCGGTCTGCAGCTCGACCTCGGGGGACGGCCCCGGCTGCAGCACCCGGTACACCTTGCAGATCCAGGGGGAGTGGCCGCGGTACACGATCGAGGTGTTCGACTGCTCGGCCTGCAGCACGTCGCCCGGACTGCCGTCGCCGCCGAGCGCACGGTGCAGAGCCGCCGTGTACGCCGGGTCGGCCGCTCCGTCGAGGTGCAGGGCGGCGCGCTCGACCACGGGCACCTGATAGACCACGGGCGGCGTGCGGCTGTCGTCGGCGACGATCAGCGTGCGCACGCGCGTGGTCGAGTCATCGCAGGGATGCTCGATCGTGGTCAGCACGCGCAGGCTCGGCGCGCAGTCCTTGCCGAGATACCAGCGCTGGCGCGGCATCCACTCGGCCAGCAGGGCGAGCAGGCTCACTCGCCGTCCGGATCGGCCACCGGCATGGGGATGCGCAGCGAGCGCACCACCGCGTCGGCGGCCAGCAGGTCGCCCGTTGCCTCGGACAGCAGCTCGGCCGCCGTCTTCGTGTCTTCGGGCTCCGAGGGCAGCCCGGCCCACTGCGTCGGCTCCTCAGGCCGCTGCGTGAACAGACCCATGAGTCCATTCTCCCCGCACTCAGCCGGTGGTGGTGACCGACGTCAGCAC
>CAYLMS010000098.1:0-6498 GCA_964384455.1 uncultured Microbacterium sp.
CGGCGACCGAGCGGGTGTAGGCGTACTGCGTGTCGGTGTCGATGTTCATCTTCACCACACCGTTCGCGACGGCCAGCGCGATCTCCTCGTCGGACGAACCCGAACCGCCGTGGAAGACCAGATCGAGCGGCTTCGGGCCGGTGCCGAAACGCGCGGCGATGCCCGCCTGGATCTCGCCGAGCAGCTCGGGGCGCAGCTTGACGTTGCCCGGCTTGTACACGCCGTGCACGTTGCCGAACGTGAGCGCCGAGATGTAGCGGCCCTGCTCGCCCAGCCCCAGCGCCTCGACCGCCTTGGTCACATCCGCGACGGTCGTGTAGAGCGCGTCGTTCGAGCCCTCGTGCCGCACGCCGTCCTCTTCGCCCCCGACGACCCCTACCTCGATCTCGAGGATCGCCGCGATGTTGCGCAGCCGCGGCAGCAGCTCCTTCGCGATCTGAATGTTCTCGTCGAGCGGCACGGCGGAGCCGTCCCACATGTGCGACTGGAAGATCGGGTTGCGACCGGCCTTCACCTCGGCCTCGGACGCCTCGATCAACGGCAGCACGAAGCCGGGCAGCGCCTCTTTGGGGCAGTGGTCGGTGTGCAGCGCCACCGTGACCGGGTAGCTCTTCGCCACCTCGGTGGCGAACCGCGCGAACGCGAGGGCACCGGTCGCGCGCGCCTTGACCGACTGGCCGGCGAAGTAGTCGGCACCGCCCGTGGTCACCTGGATGATGCCGTCGGATCCGGCTTCGGTCAGCCCCTGCAGCACCGAGTTGATGGTGGCTGAGCTCGACACATTGATCGCCGGGTAGGCGAAGCCGCCCGCCTTCGCGCGGTCCAGCATCTCGGCGTACTGCTCGGGGGTGGCGACGGGCATGACGGCTCCTTCGTGGGCGTGGGGGTCTGCGAGCCACTCTAGCGAAGCGTGTCGATCGAACCTGTCGCCGGGGAAAGAAGCGCGATTCCTTCGGCCGATCCGCGTGAGAAACCCGGGTGCGCACGGCGGCTGCTGGCTACGCTTCAAGCATGGTGAGCCTGACCGCCGACATGAACCCGCTGCATCCCGACCGCAACCTCGCGCTGGAGTTGGTGCGCGCGACCGAGGCGGCCGCCATCCGCGCGGTGCCGTTCATCGGCCGCGGCCAGAAGGAGCAGGCCGACGGCGCCGCCGTCGATGCGATGCGCGCGTTCCTGCACACGGTGAACTTCGACGGGCGCATCGTGATCGGGGAGGGCGAGAAGGACGACGCGCCCATGCTGTTCAACGGTGAGGCGGTGGGCAACGGACGCGGACCCGCGTGCGACATCGCCGTCGACCCGATCGACGGCACCTCGCTGACGGCGGCGGGGCGCAACAACGCGCTGTCGGTGATCGCCGTCTCCGACCGGGGCACCATGCTCGACGCGTCCAGCGTGTTCTACATGGACAAGCTGGTCACCGGCCCTGCCGGGGTCGGCGTGGTCGACATCCGGCTGCCGATCGGCGAGAACATCCGACTGCTGGCGAAGGCGCTCGGCAAGCCGGTGGACGAGATGGTGGTGTCGGTGCTGCACCGGCCGCGGCACGAGCAGCTGATCGCCGACATCCGCGACGCCGGCGCCGGCACGCGGCTGATGAGCGACGGCGACGTCGCCGGCGGCATCAATGCCGCCCGCACCAACGCCCGCACCGATATGTGCGTCGGCGTCGGCGGCAGTCCGGAAGGCGTGGTCACGGCGTGCGCGATCAAGGCGCTGGGCGGGCACATCCAAGGGCGGATGTGGCCGCGCAACGACGACGAGCGCCAGAAGGGCGCCGACTCGGGCCTGAAGATGGACGGCTACGTGTACGAGGCCGACGAGCTCGTGCGGGGGCGCAACACGATCTTCGTCGCTACTGGCGTGACCGACGGCGCGCTGGTCGCCGGCGTGAGCCGCGAGGGCGATCGGCTCTACACCGAGAGTGTCGTGCTGCGCGGGGTCTCGGGCACGCTGCGCCGCATCGCCTCGGAGCATCTCGTCTCGAAGTGGCTGTGATTCGCCCAATCTGTTGCGCGTGTTGCTGATGTGACTTATGGTGCACACGTGACGGCGTTGCGTCGGAGTTCTCCCAGTGTGCTCTGCCACAATGGCGACGTCGATCGGCGTCGCGGTGCGTGCAGCAGTCGCACGCTGATGCGGGAAGGATCAAGATGACGACGAACCACCCCGCAACGGGCGCCCAGGCGGTGATCGCCGATGCGACCGATCCGGCTCGCCGGGCCGACGTGCTGCTGCGGGTGCGCCGCGCACCCGGTCATGAGATCAGCGCGTGGTGGATGGTGGGCGCGTTCCTGGTGGTCTCGGCGGGCGTCATCGTGCTACTGAGCTTCGTGCCGGGCGGCGCCTGAGCCGCTCGGCTGTGCACGCGCCGCGCCGCGGCGCTAGCCGCGCGGGTCGACGACGCGCGAGCGCACCTCGCCGAGATCGGCGACGAATTCGGCAGCCGTGAGCGCGCGCGGTGCGCTGTCGATGGCCGCCGGCGTCGACATGGTCTCCAGTCGGGTCGCGTCGATGCCGGGGAACTGCCGCGCCGTGACGAGCACGCGCGTCTCCAGCGACGCGGCGAACGCGTTGTACTGCTCCACGGTGCGCACCAGCGCGCGGCGCAGGCCATCGGCGTGCGCGCCGAGCGTGGTCAGCCGTTCGTACAGCAGATTGCCGAGCTCGAACAGCCGGCGCGCCTCGGTGGAGACGTCCTGCTGGGTCCAGGTGAACGCGACGGTCTTCAGCACCGCCCACAGGTTGACCGGGGAGGCCAGGGCGACCCGCTTGCCGAACGCGTAGTCGAGCAGCGCCGGATCCTCATCGAGCGCGACCGCGAGCAGCGATTCGTTGGGCAGGAAGCAGATGACGAACTCGGGCGCAGCGGAAAGGCCCGACCAGTACGCCTTCTTGGACAATGCGTCGACATGCGCGCGCAGCGCCTTGAGGTGCCGCTGCAGCAGCGCCTGGCGGCGCTCCTGGTCTGCGGCGGGCGCTGCGGCGGAGATCGCGGATGCCTCGAGATACGCGTCGAGCGGTACCTTCGCGTCTACGGCGATCGACGTGCCGCCGGGCAGGTGCACGATCATGTCTGGCCGCCCGGCGCCGACGTCGGACGCGATGGAGGTCTGCACCTCGAAGTCGACATGGCGGGTCAGCCCGGCCGCCTCCACCACGCGACGCAGTTGGGTCTCGCCCCACACGCCGCGGGTGGTGTTCGAGCGCAGCGCGCCGACCAGCGATTCGGCCGTGGCGCGCAGCCCCTCGTCGGTCTCCTGCGCGCGGCGCAGCTGCTCCGCCAGCGAGCCGTACTGGGTGTGCCGGTCGCGCTCCAGGTCCGCCACCTTGCGCTGCATCGCGTCGAGCGTCTCGCGCACCGGGGCCAGCGCCGTGAGCACCGCGTGCTCGCGGCGCTCGCGGTCGGCCGCGGCGAGCTGATCGGCGCGTGCCTGGGCCTGCGCGTCGCGGTGCAGCGCGGATTCGCGCTGCACCTGCTCGCGCAGCGCGGCTGACTCCGCCAGCGCCCGGGCGGCGTCGATCTGGGCGCCGCCGGTGCGCGCGGCCTGGGCGAACCAGCCGGCCAGCGCACCGGCGGCGAGGCAGATCAGGGCGACAGCGGCGACGAGCAGTGCATCCATGTGCTCAGCATGGCGCGGGCCTGCGACATCGGGCCGCGGCGCACTCGGGCAGTGGCGCCCCGTGGCACGCACTCAGGCTGGATACGCGCTGCGCACGCCGCAGGCACCGTGCAGCCGCTTTCAGCCTGAGTACGTGCCCGGCGCCCGGCGGCGGCGCCCGGCCCGGAACCCCGCAGACGGCCCCGTAGACTCGATGCCCGTGGCTCTCACCATCGGAATCGTCGGACTGCCCAACGTCGGCAAGTCCACCCTGTTCAATGCGCTGACCCGCAACCAGGTGCTCGCCGCGAACTACCCGTTCGCCACCATCGAGCCCAACATCGGGGTCGTGAACCTGCCGGACGCGCGGTTGGCGCGGCTCGCCGAGGTGTTCCACAGCGAACGGCTGGTGCCGGCCGCGGTATCGTTCGTCGACATCGCGGGCATCGTGCGCGGGGCGAGCGAGGGGGAGGGGCTCGGCAACCAGTTCCTCGCCAACATCCGCGAGGCCGACGCCATCGCACAGGTGGTGCGCGGCTTCGCCGACGACGACGTGGTGCACGTGGAGGGCCGCGTCGACCCGCGCGCCGACATCGAGACCATCGGCGCCGAGCTGATGCTCGCCGACCTGCAGACCCTGGAGCGTGCCGTCGTGCGGTACGAGAAGGAGGTCAAGGGCCGCAAGACCGAACCCGCCGTGCTCGACGCGGCCCTGGCCGCGCAGGACGCGCTGCAGCGCGGCATCCTGCTGTCGGCGTCGGGACTCGACCTCGCTCCCATCCGCGAGCTCGGGCTGCTCACCGCCAAGCCGTTCATCTACGTGTTCAACGTGGACGAGCCGGTGCTGACGGATGCCGCGCGCCGTGCCGAGCTGCAGGCGCTGGTGGCGCCCGCCCAGGCGGTGCTGCTCGACGCGAAGATCGAGTCGGAGCTGATCGATCTCGACCCGGCCGACGCGGCCGAACTGCTGGCCTCGACCGGGCAGGACGAATCGGGCCTCGACCAGCTCGCGCGGATCGGGTTCGACACGCTGGGGCTGCAGACCTACCTCACCGCAGGGCCGAAGGAGGCTCGCGCGTGGACGATCGGCAAGGGCTGGAAGGCGCCGCAGGCGGCCGGCGTGATCCACACCGATTTCGAGAAGGGCTTCATCAAGGCCGAGGTCATCTCGTTCGACGACCTCGTCGACGCCGGTTCGGTGGTCGAGGCCCGCGCGCGCGGCAAGGCGCGCCTGGAGGGCAAGGACTACGTCATGCACGACGGCGACGTGGTCGAGTTCCGGTTCAACGTGTAGCGCGCGTGCTACGCTCGATCTCATGAGCGCAGGGGAGCCGCGGATCGAGAGTCTGTCGCAGCGTGAGTTGCGCAACGAGTCCGGGCGCGTTCTTCGCGCCGTCGGCGTCGGGCAATCGTTCGTGCTGACCAATCGCGGGATTCCCGTCGGTCGCATCGTCCCGCTCGATGCGCCCGTCGCCGGGTTGCCGATCGCCCGGCCTGCCAAACGCGTGGGCGGGTGGGCGGCGTTGCAACCCCAGCACGCCGTCGGCGACCGCCCGATGACTCGCATCATCGATGAGCTGCGAGAGGACCGTGTGTGAGCGACGCTCCGCTCGTCTACGTCGACACGTCGGCTCTCGGAGCGCTTCTGGTTGCGCAGCCGGAGACTGTTGCCCTGGTGGAGTGGCTCGACAGTGCAGACGTCACGCTCGTGTCGAGTGACCTGCTGGAGACCGAGCTGCGTCGGGTAGCCGTACGCGAGGGGAAGGATCAGGCGAAGGTCAGCGCGATCCTCGACGGTGTGTCGCTGGCAGCGCTCGACCGAGCCGCCTTCCGCTCTGCAGGGTTCTTGCCGATGCCTTCGCTGCGCACACTCGACGCGTTGCATTTGGAGGCGGCTATTCGTCTGGACGCCGCAGCCGTCCTCACCTATGAGCGCCGCCTCGCTGAGGCGGCGAAGGCTGCAGGGTTGGATGTCATCGCTCCCGGCGCGGCGAGCGAGACGAACGGCAGGGGACAGCGCCGTCGGTGACGCTCGGGCGGCTGCAGCGGTTCCGGTGCGGGTCTCAGGCGAGCGACGCGACGATCCACGCGATGGCAGCCACCAGCCCGGCCACGGGCAGCGCGAACAGCGTGGCGAAGAACAGTCCGCGCACGGCCGACGCGCCTTCTCGGCGCTCGAGGTCGGCGGAACGGGTCCACTGCGCGATGTCCGGAGCGGCCGGAAGGGTCACCGGGTGCGTAGGCGTGGCGTGCACGAGAACCAGGACTCTCTCCCCAGACCCATCAATCCCCAGACCGACCGATCGCCCTCAGTATACGAACGTGTCGCTGAGATCCCGCTGCGACGCACCTTAAGATGGAGCCATGGCCACTTCGCAGCTTCCCACGCCCACCCTGCAGCCGCTTCCCGACGTGGAGGGCGTCACCGTCGAGACCGGTGCGAGCTGCTGCGGCAGCGGCGGCTGCTGCTCGGAGTGAGCACCGTGCCTGGGGAGCGCCTCGACAGCGCCCCGGGCCGTGAGCGCCTCACCCGGGTGCTGGTCTCCGAGGAGGCCGTGTACGGGCTGGTTCTGGTGTCGTCGATGATCGTGGTCAGCGGCAGCATCGTCGGCACGTCGGCCAATGCGCTGCTGACCGTCGTCGCCACGGTGGTGGTGTTCTTCGCCGCACACGTCTACGCAGGCACCATCGCCCGTCTGGCGGCGGGCGGCAGCACTGCCAGCCTGCGGGCGAGCTTCATCGCATCCGTGCGGCATTCGCAGGGGATGCTGGTGGTCGCGGTCGTGCCCGTGGCAGTGCTGCTGCTCGGCGTGCTGCGGTTCGTCGACGACGAAATCGCCGTCTGGACCGCACTGGCGGTCGACCTCGTGTTCCTCTGCGCGCTCGGCTGGTT
>CAYLMS010000099.1:0-6366 GCA_964384455.1 uncultured Microbacterium sp.
CGTCGGAGACCTCGAGCCCGGCGAGGTCGAGGTCGGCGGGCCTGGGCAACCGGCCGATCGGGCTCTCCACCGCGGTGACCTCGCCGGCGAGCCGGGCGACGATCCACTCCAGCACCCGCACGTTGTCGCCGAACCCGGGCCACAGGAAGCGCCCGTCGGTGCCGCGGCGGAACCAGTTCACCTGGAAGATGCGCGGCGCGCGATCGAACCGCAGCGCCTGGCCCACCTTCAGCCAGTGCCCGAAGTAGTCGGCCATGTTGTAGCCGCAGAACGGCAGCATCGCGAACGGGTCGCGGCGCAGCTCCCCCACCGTCCCCTCGGCCGCCGCGGTGCGCTCCGACGACATCGTCGAACCGATGAACACACCGTGCGCCCAGTCGGTGGCCTCGACCACGAGCGGCACATTGGTGGCGCGCCTGCCGCCGAACAGGATCGCGTCGAGCGGCACGCCGGCCGCGGCATCCCAGTCGGGGGCGATCTGCGGGCACTGCGCCGCGCTGACCGTGAAGCGCGAGTTCGGGTGCGCCGCCGGCCGCCCCGACGCGGGGGTCCACGGGTTGCCCTCCCAGTCGATCAGCTCGTCGGGCGGGGTGTCGGTCAGGCCCTCCCACCACACGTCGCCGTCGAGTCGCAGTGCGACGTTGGTGAAGATGGTGTTGCCCCACAGCGTCTCGACCGCGGTGACGTTGGTCGACTCGCCGGTGCCGGGCGCCACCCCGAAGAAGCCCGCCTCGGGGTTGATCGCCCACAGCCGGCCGTCGTCGCCCGGCCGCAGCCAGGCGATGTCGTCGCCGAGGGTCTCGACCCGCCATCCGGGGATGGTGGGGCGCAGCATGGCGAGGTTCGTCTTGCCGCACGCCGACGGGAAGGCCGCGGCGACGTGATAGGCCTTGCCGGCGGGCGAGATGAGCCGAATGAGCAGCATGTGCTCGGCGAGCCATCCCTCGTCTCGGCCGATCACCGAGGCGATCCGCAGGGCGAAGCACTTCTTGGCGAGGATGGCGTTGCCGCCGTACCCCGAACCGTATGAGTACACCTCGAGCGTGTCGGGGTAGTGCACGATGTACTTCTCGTCGTTGCACGGCCACGGCACGTCGACCTCGCCCGGCTGCAGCGGAGCGCCCACCGAGTGCACGGTCTTCACCCATGGCGCACCCTGGGCGATGAGCTCGGTCACGGCCGCACCGACGCGCGTCATGATACCGATCGACGCCACCGCGTAGGCGCTGTCGGTGACCTGCACGCCGATGTGCGACAGCGGCCCGCCGACGGCGCCCATCGAGAACGGCACGACATACATGGTGCGCCCGCGCATCGCGCCCTCGAACAGCGAGTCCATCGTCTCGCGCAGTTCGGCCGGGGGCGCCCAGTTGTTGGTCGGCCCGGCATCCTGCTCGCGCTCGGAGGCGATGAACGTGCGCGCCTCGGTGCGGGCGACGTCGCTGGGGTGCGAGCGGGCGAGGTACGAGCCCGGCCGCCACTCGGGGTTCAGCTTGATCAGCTTGCCCTCGGCGACCATCTCGCGCAGCAGCGCCTCGTTCTCGGCGCGCGAGCCCGACACCCAGTGCACGCGTGCAGGCTTGGTCAGCGCGACGATCTCGTCGACCCAGGCGGTCAGCGCGGCCATGCCGGGGCCGTCGAGGTGCGGGCGCGCGCCGTACTCGGTCGTCGCTGCGGCACGCGGCTGGTCGGAATAGGTCTCGGCGATGGCCATCTGTCACTCCCATGCGTCAGAGAATGGCGCTTGCTCCCACTCTGCCCCTCATTCGGCGAGATTTCGCCTGTCCGCTCTCGAAAGAACGCCCATTCTTTCGGATAGGCTCAAGGAATGTCGCCGAGCTCGCTCGAACTGGCCACCCTGGGCCACCGCATCCGCCATCATCGGCTGCGGCGGGGACTGACCCTCGACGACCTCGGTGCCGTCGTGGGCATCGCCGGAAGCCAGCTCAGCCTGATCGAGAACGGCCGACGCGAGCCCAAGCTGTCGCTGCTGCACGCGATCGCCGACGCCACGGGCACCGACGTGGCCGACCTGCTCTCGAACGAGGCGCCCAACCGCAGGGCCGGACTGGAGATCGAGCTGGAGCGCGCCCAGGCGAGCACGGTGTTCCGGCGACTGGGCGTGGCGCCGGTGCGGGTGACCAAGGGGATGCCTGACGAGACGATCGAGTCGATCCTCGGGCTGCATCGCGAGCTGCAGCGGCGCGAGCGCGAGGCGATCGCCACCCCCGAGGAGGCGCGCAGGGCGAACACCGAGCTGCGCGTGCGCATGCGCGCCCAGCACAACTACCTGGCCGACATCGAGCAGCTCGCCGAACGCCAGCTGCGCGCCGCAGGGCACGTGTCGGGTGCGCTGACGCACCGCACCGTGAGCATCATGGCCTCGCAGCTCGGGTTCGAACTGATCTATGCCAACGATCTGCCGCACTCGGCGCGTTCGGTGACCGACCTGGAGCACGGCCGCATCTATCTGCCACCCGCCTCGATCCCCGGCGGGCACGGGCTGCGGTCGATGGCGCTGCAGGCCATGGCGCACCGGCTGCTCGACCACCAGCCGCCGACCGACTACGCGCACTTCCTGCGCCAGCGGCTCGAGATCAACTACTACGCAGCGTGCTGCCTGATGCCCGAAACGGCATCAGTCGCCTTCCTGCAGCAGGCGAAGAAGGAGCGCAACCTCGCCGTGGAAGACTTCCGCGATCGCTTCGGCGTGACGCACGAGGCGGCCGGGATGCGGATGACGAACCTGCTCACCCAACACCTCGGCATGCGGCTGCACTTCCTGCGCGTCGACGGCAGCGGTGCGGTGTCGCGCGTGTACGAGAACGACGATCTGCCGCTGCCGATGGACGTCACCGGGGCGGTGGAGGGACAGATGGTGTGCCGCCGGTTTCTCGCGCGCTCCGCGTTCGAGGAGCACAACCGCACCACCGAGCACTACCAGTACACCGACAGCCCGGCCGGCACGTTCTGGTGCTCGACGCAGACCGGCGTCACCGCCGACGGGGAGTTCTCGATCACCGTCGGCGTGCCCTTCGATGATGCGCGCTGGTTCCGCGGACGCGAGACCCACAAGCGCGCGGTGTCGACCTGCCCCGACGAGTCGTGCTGCCGCCGCCCGGATGCTGCGGTGCTCGACCGCTGGGAGGGCAAGGCCTGGCCGAGCGCGCGCGTGCACATGCAGATGTTCTCGCCGCTGCCGCGCGGCGCGTTCCCCGGCGTCGACGACGGCGAGGTGTACGCCTTCCTCGATCGGCACGCCGGAGGGTGAGCGCGCCGCGTCAGCCCGAGACGAAATCGGCGTAGCGGCGCAGTGCTGCGGCGACCTCGGCCGCGTCGGCGCTGCCTGGCCGCAGCAGTTCGGGCACGGCGTCGTCGGTGTGCCTGCCGACGGCGCGCGAGTGCGTCCACACCCCGACCACCTCCCCGTCGCAGACGATCACCGGGCGGATGATCCCGTTGCCGCCGGGGATGACGACATCCAGGATCTCGGGCGCGCAGACGGCCGTGCGGTCGGCGTAGGAGATCACGTACTCCTCGAACACACCCAGCGCGAGCACCGCCGGCGCGCCGGGCGCGCGACGCGGCGGGTCCGGCGCCTCCCACAGGTCTTCGGCCACTTGCCGCAGCCGCGCAGCGGCGGCCTCGGCGGCGCGACGCGCGTGCGTGAGCGGCAGCCCCGACCACCACGCGAAGTCGGCGGCACCGGCGGGCGCATGGCCGGCGATGTAGCGCACGAACAGTTCGGCCAGCGGATCCGCCGGCGCAGCGGCCGCCGGCAGCCACTCCTCGGACAGCACGAACTGCTGCTCGCGCGTCGGCCCGCCCGCCCTGGGCACCACCGGGCCCTGCACGATCACTCCGCGCACGGCCAGCGCATAGAGCACGTGCGCTCCGCGCTGCTCGGACGGGTCGACGCCCGTGCCGCGCAGCACATCGAACAGCCCGGCGCGGTCGAGCCGCCCGCCGCCGCGCAGCGCCGCCCGCACCGCGCGCTCAGCGCGGGCGAGCGTGTCGTGGTCGAGCCCCAGGGCGCGATGCCGGGATGCGGCGGCCTTGAGTTGACGCTCCCCCGTGAGCGCCAGCACCCAGGCCAGGTCGGCGGCCGGGATGATGTGCAGCGTGCCGCGCATCGTCCACGAGCGCACCAGGGCGCCGCGAGCGAACGCGGCATCCACCTCGCTCAACCGCACGGCGCCCCTGGTGCGCACCGCCAGCGCCCAGCGGCCCGCCCAGAACTCCTGCGCCTGCACGGCCAGCAGGTGCTCCGCGGCCGCCACGACGTCGGCGGCCGGGGCGGTCAGCCGGTGCGCGCGCAGTCGCCGCGCGCGCAACCGGGCGAGATCCATGCCTCCATCCTGCCCGGCGGGTGCGACATCCGGGTGCGCTACGCGGCCTGCTCCCTGGTCGCCAGCCACGCCTTGCGCCGCAGCGCCTGCGCGTCGGGGTCGGCCACGGGCGACGCCATCAGCAGCCGCTGACTGTACGGATGCGTCGGCGCCGTCGTGATCGCATCCCCCGGGCCCGACTCGACGATCTCGCCCTTGTACATCACGGCCACCCGGTGGCAGATGCGCCGCACCACGCCGAGGTCGTGCGACACGAACAGCAGCGCCGCCCCGGTCTCGCGCTGCAACTCGATGAACAGGTCGATGATCGCGGCCTGCGTGGTGAGGTCGAGCGCCGACACCGGCTCGTCGCACACGATCAGCCGCGGCCGGCGCACGAGGGCGCGCGCGATCGCGATGCGCTGGCGCTGGCCGCCCGAGAACTCGCTCGGGTAGCGGTCGACGCAGTCGGCGGGCAGCCGCACGCGCGTCAGCATTTCGCGGACGATCGCCTTGGCGTTCGCTGCGGAGGTGCCCGCCACGGTGAGCGGCTCGGCCAGGATCTGACCGATCGTCATCGCGGGGTCGAGCGAGCCGTACGGGTCCTGAAACACCACCTGGATGCTCTTGGCCAGCGCCCGGCGCTCCCGCTGCGACGCGCGGGTGATGTCGTTGCCGTCGAACACGATCCTGCCCGTCGAGGGTTCGGCGAGCCCGAGGATGGTCTTGCCGAGGGTGGATTTGCCCGACCCGGACTCGCCCACGAGCCCGACGCACTCCCCCGGTTCGATCGTCAGCGAGACGTCGGAGAGCGCTTGGAAGCGGCGGCGGCCACGGCCGTAGTGGACGCTGACGCCCTCGATGGACAGCAGCGGTGCGGTCGACGCGCTCACGGGCGCACTCCTTCCAGGGACGGTGCGGGGCCAGGCGCGGCGATCGCCGCGCCGTCGAGCTCGTCGCGCGCCTCCGAATCGTCGAGCGACGCCTCGATCAGCTCCAGCGTGTAGGGATCGCCCGGGGTGTGGAAGATGTCGCGCACGGCACCTGCCTCGACGACCAGACCATCCCTCATCACCGTGACCCGATCGCAGATGTCGGCGACGACGCCGAAGTTGTGCGTCACGATGATCAGCGCCATCCCGTATTCGTCCTGCAGCTCGCGCAGCAGCTCCAGCACCTCGGCCTGCACGGTGACATCCAGCGCCGTGGTCGGCTCGTCGGCCACGAGCAGCGGCCGGCCAGCGCACCGGCGATCAATACGCGCTGCGCCATGCCGCCGGAGATCTCGTGCGGGTAGAGCCGCATGACGCGTTCGGGATCGGCGATGCCCACACGGCGCAGCAGCGCGCTGGCGTGCGCCCGGGCGTCGTGGCGGTTCATCTTCAGCACGGCCCGCATCGGCTCGATCAGCTGGTGCCCGATCCGGAACGCCGGATCGAGGTTGCTGATCGGCTCCTGCGGGATGTAGCCGATCTCGGTGCCGAGCAGCGCGCGCCGCTCGGCGACCGGAAGGGCCAGCAGATCCTTGCCGTCGAACCACAGGTCGTCGGCATCGGCGAAGCCGTTGCCCGGCAGCAGACCGAGCAGCGCGAACACCGACTGCGACTTGCCCGAGCCCGACTCCCCGACGATGCCGAGCACCTCGCCCGCTCGCACCTCGAAGTCGACGCCGTGCACGACCTCGAGGCGACGCTTGGCCATCGCGTAGGTCACCCTCAGCCCGCCGACGCGCGCGACCACCTCGGCCTCGGGTCGCACCCCGGAGGCGGCGTGCGCGGTCGCCGCCGCGGCGGCCTTGGCCTTCTCCGCCCGGGAGATCCGCCGCGTCTTCTCCGACCGGTTGCCGGTGATCTCTCCGAGCGTCGTGCCCATGATCGCGAAGGCCGCGATCACTCCGCCGAGCACCACGGCGGGGGGCACCATCAGCCACTGGTTGGTCAGCACGTTCTGCATCGCGTCGTTCATCATCGCGCCCCAGCTGGGGGCCAGCGAGTCGCCGATGCCCAAGAACTGCAGGCCCGCCTGCATGCCGAGGGCG
>CAYLMS010000100.1:0-6360 GCA_964384455.1 uncultured Microbacterium sp.
GAGCGCGAGCCCCTCGACCACGGCGAGGTCGGCGGGCGAGGTCTGTGCGTCGCGGCACACCACCCAGGGGCGCCCGGTGAAGATGTCGGCACGGGCGGCGATGGCACCGCCCCGCTCGCGCCCCGCGAGCGGGTGCGAGCCGATGTAGCGGGCGAGGTCAACGCCGCGCTCCCGCAGCGCGCGCAAGGGCTGCAGCTTGACGCTCGCCACGTCGGTGACCACCGCCGCCGGATGCGCGGCCAGTTCTGCCGCGATCACGTCGGCGGTGACATCCGGCGGCACCGCCACCACCACCAGCGTCGGCGCGTCGCCGGGGCGCGCGGCGCGGCCGGCCCCGTAGTCCACGGCGAGGCGCAGCTGCGCGGGCGAGGTGTCGGCCAGCGCCACGTCGACGCCGAGCGCGCTGAGGGCGTGGCCGATGCTTGCCCCCAGCAGCCCCGCACCCACGATGCGCACGGTGCCGCGGGTGCGTGCGGCCGCGCGCGCGGGCGTGCGCGGATCGGGCTGCTCGCTCACTCGGTCTCCTCGCGCGGGGTGGCGTCGTCCGCGCCGCGGCGCGCCAGCGTGAGCAGCGCACCGCGTTCCACTGTAGTCAACTCGCGCGCATGCCCCGCCTTCAGCGGCCCCAGGTGCAGCGGACCGAACTGGCGGCGCACCAGCTCGATCACCGGATGCCCCACCTCGGCCATCATGCGCCGCACGATGCGGTTGCGGCCAGAGTGCAGGGTCAGCTCGACGAGCGAGGTGACGGGGCTCCGCGAGGTGTCGAGCAGCCGTGCCCGGTCGGCGGCGATCGGCCCGTCGTCGAGCTCGACCCCGGCCACCAGGCGCGCCACCACCGCGGGGGTCACCCGGCCGGCCACCTTGGCGATGTACACCTTGGTGACGCCGAAGCTCGGATGCGCCAGCACGTGCGCGAGCTCGCCGTCGTTCGTGAGCACCAGCAGGCCGCTGGTGGCGGCATCCAGCCTGCCCACGTTGTAGAGCCGCTCGGGCCACTCGTCGGTGTACCGGCGCAGGTCGGGGCGGCCGCGCTCGTCGCGCATCGTGCTGACCACGCCGGTCGGCTTGTTCAGCATCACGTAGCGCTTGCCGGCATCCAACTGCACGGCCACGCCGTCGACATCGACCAGGTCGCTCTCGGGATCGATCCGGCTGCCGAGCTCCGACACCACGGCGCCGTTCACGCGCACCCGGCCGACGGCGATCAGCTCCTCGGCGACGCGCCGGGAGGCGACCCCGGCGTGCGCAAGCACCTTCTGCAGTCGCACGCCCTCGGTCATGCCAAGGTCTCCTGGTCGAAACCGTCGGCGCCGTCGTCGAGCAGCGGCGAGATGTGCGGCAGTTCGTCGAGCGAGTTGATGCCGAGCTGCACCAGCAGCTGGTCGGTGGTGCCGTAGTTGATCGCCCCGGTCTCGGCGTCGGCGAACAGCTCGGTGATCAGCCCGCGCGAGAGCAGGGTGCGCACCACGGAGTCGACGTTGACGGCACGGATGGCGGCCACCTGGCCACGCGTCACGGGCTGCTTGTACGCGATCACGGCGAGGGTCTCGAGCGCCGCCTGCGACAGCCGCGCGGGCGCCTGTGCGGTGACGAAGTCGGCGATCAGCCCGTCGTGCTCGGCGCGCACGTACAGCCGCCAGCCGCCGCCCACCTCGCGCAGCTCGAACGCACGGCGCACCGCGGCGCCCTCGCCGTCGTAGTCGGCCACGAGCGTCTCCACCGCCTGACGCACGGCGGGCACGGGCGCGCCGACGGCGGCGGCGAGGCTCACCAGGCTCTGCGGCTCGTCGACGATCAGCAGGATCGCCTCGACTGCGCGGGTCACATCATCGGTCATAGTCGGCCCCCAGCGTAGCGAGCGCCTCCTGGGAGAACCGCTCGGCCGTCCAGCGCACGGTCAGCTCGCCCAGCGGCTCCAGCTGCTCGAACGCGATCGCCGCGTGCCGGTACAGCTCCAGCACTGACAAGAACCGCGCCACCACCACACCCGGCCCGGCGGCTCCCGCGATCAGCTCTCGGAACGTCAGCGACGGCGCGTTGCGCAGCAGGGTCACGACGATCGCCGCCTGCTCGCGGATCGACACCAGCGGGGCGTGCAGATGGTCGAGTCCCACAGTGGGCACCTGCCTGGGAGCGAAGGCCAGCAGTGCCAGCGCGGCGAAGTCGTCGGGCGTGAGCGTCCACACCAGTTCGGGCGTGCGCGCACGGTAGCGCGCATCCAGCGGCACGGCGCGGAAGTGCCTGGACTCCTCGGCCTGCAGGCGCTGCGCGAACCAGCCCGACACCTCTTTGAACGCGCGGTACTGCAGCAGCCGGGCGAACAGCAGGTCACGCGCCTCGAGCAGCGCCACCGACTCCGCATCGACCAGCTCGCCCTGCGGCAGCAGCCCGGCGACCTTCATGTCGAGCAGAGTGGCTGCGACGACGAGGAACTCCGAGGCCTGTTCCAGTTCTTCGTCGGCGTCGAGCTCGGCGAGGTAGGCGATGAACTCCGCTGTCACCTGCGACAGCGCGACCTCGGTGATGTCGAGCTCGTGCGAGCCGAGCAGCGACAGCAGCAGGTCGAACGGGCCGTCGAAAACGCCGAGCGAGACGCGGAACCGGCCCTCGTCGTCAGGCGACTGCGCCACGCGCGACCAGCTCTCGCGCCAGCCGCAGGTAGGCCTGGGCGGCGGGATGCTCCGGCGCGTACTCGGTGATCGGCTTGCCCGAGACCGAGGCATCCGGAAACTTCACCGTGCGCCCGATCACGGTCTCGAGCACGTCGTCGCCGAACGCGTCGACCACCCGCTCCAGCACCTCGCGCGAGTGCAGGGTGCGCGCGTCGTACATCGTGGCGAGCAGCCCGTCGAGCGTGATCGTGGGGTTGAGCCGGTCGCGCACCTTGTCGATCGTCTCCACCAGCAGCGCCACCCCGCGCAACGCGAAGAACTCGCACTCCAGCGGGATGAGCACGCCGTGGCTGGCGGTGAGCGCGTTCACCGTGAGCAGGCCGAGCGAGGGCTGGCAGTCGATCAGGATCACGTCGTAGTCGGATGCCACCTTGCCGAGCACCCGGGCGAGGATCGTCTCGCGCGCCACCTCGTTGACGAGCTGCACTTCGGCGGCCGACAGATCGATGTTCGCCGGCAGCACGTCGAGCCGGTCGAGATGGGTCGCGACGATCGCCTCGCGGGGGTCGCGCTTGGTGTCCACCAGCAGGTCGTACACCGTGGGCACGTCGTGCGTGGCGATGCCGAGGCCTGCCGACAGCGCGCCCTGGGGGTCGAAGTCGACGGCCAGCACGCGGCGCCCGTATTCGGCCAGCGCCGCGGCGAGGTTGATGGAGGTCGTGGTCTTGCCCACGCCGCCCTTCTGATTGCACAGCGCGATGATGCGCGCCGGGCCGTGGCCGTGCAGTGCGGGCGGGGTGGCGAACCCGCGGTAGGGGCGGCCGGTGGGGCCCACGGGCGTGTCGGCGTCGGCCTTCGCCCGGCCCTTCGTCGCGCTGGTGGCCACCGGTTCTCCTGCCCTGAGGGATCGTTCGGTCGATTCTAGCGATCGGCGCCGGTCGTGCCGGGATGCCGCGCACGGTGGCCGCAGCCTCCATGACTCAAATACGCTCTGCCGCATGCGCAGCAGTCGTTTCGTTGCCGTGATCGCAGGGGTGTCGTTCGCCTTCGCGGTTGCGGCAGCGGCCGTCTTCACGCTCGCTGTGATCGACGGAACGGCCTCCCCCACAATCGGAATCGGTCTCGTCCTTGCCGCATTGCTTCTCGTGCTGGTCGCAATCGCCATTCAGCGAGTGAAAAAGCTGTAGCGTCCTCCCGGCGCGCTTCGACACGCTCAGCGACCGGGTGCGGCCCAGCGACCGGGTGCGGGTCAGCGACAGGGTGCGGCGTGCTCCCTCGCCGCGGCAACCAGCCCATCGAACAGCCCAGGGTCGTCGTCGGTCTCGGGATGCCACTGCACGCCGATCGCGAATCTCTCCCCCGGCGCCTCCATGGCCTGCAGCACGCCGTCGTCGTCGAACGCGGTCGCGACGAACCCAGGATGCCGCTCCACGGCCTGGTGGTGGTGGCAGGGCGCCTGGATCACGGTGCCGATCAACGCCGATATGCGGTGGCCGGGCTCGACGCGCACGCCGACGCGGCCGTACTCGGTGGCCGTGCCGGCGTGGGCCGCATGCCCGACGACGTCGGGCAGGTGCTGGGTGAGCGCTCCCCCGGCGGCGACGGCCATCACCTGCATGCCGCGGCAGATGCCGAGCACCGGCACACCGCGGCGTTCGGCCGCGGCCAGCAGCCACAGCTCCGAGGCATCCCGATCGTCGTACCAGACGGTCACCGCGGGATGCGGCTGCTCGCCGTAGCGGGCCGGGTCGACATCGGCTCCCCCGGCGATGATCAGCCCATCCAGCCGCCCCACCACCGCTTCGGCGGCCTGCTCGGTGGCCAGCACCGGCACCAGCACAGGCACCCCGCCCGCCCGCTCCACTGCGCGCGCGTAGGCTGCGGGCAGCAGATCGGCGGGCACCCCGCGCCACGCGCCCCAGTCGGCCGACTGCCGATAGGTGGTGATGCCGATCAGCGGTGCGTCGGTCATGCGAAATCGGACTCCAGCGGCGTCACGTAGGCGTTGGACAGCCCGCCGTCGACGAGGAAGTCGGTGGCGGTGATGAAGCTCGACTCGTCGGAGCCGAGGAACGCGACCGCGTTCGCGATCTCCTCCGGCTCGGCGAACCTGCCCATCGGCACGTGCACCAGCCGACGGGCGGCACGCTCGGGGTCCTTCGCGAACAGCTCCTGCAGCAGCGGCGTATTCACCGGTCCGGGGCACAGCGAATTGACCCTGATGCCCTTGCGTGCGAACTGCACACCTAGCTCCCTGGTCATCGCGAGCACCCCGCCCTTGGAGGCGGTGTACGAGATCTGCGACGTCGCGGCGCCCATGATGGCCACGAACGACGCCGTGTTAATGATCGACCCGCTGCCCTGCTCGAGCATGTACGGCAGCACCGCCTTGCAGCACAGGTACACACTGGTGAGGTTCACCCGCTGCACCCGATCCCACGCGTCGATGCCGGTCACCAGGATCGAGTCGTCGTCGGCGGGCGAGATGCCGGCGTTGTTGAACGCGATGTCGATGCGCCCGAAGCGCTCCTTCGCCAGCGCGAACATCGCCTCGACCTCGGCCGCATCCGTCACGTCCACCTTCGCGAACGCCCCGCCGAGCTCGGCCGCGATGCGCGGGCCGTTGACCTCGTCGACGTCGCCGATCACGACGTTTGCGCCCTCGGCCACGAACTTGCGCGCCGTCGCCAGGCCGATGCCGCTGCAGCCGCCGGTGATCACCCCGACCTTGCCTTCGAGCTTTCCCATGGTCGATCGCCTTTCGTGTCAGTCGGTCGAGATGAAGACGTTCTTCACCTCGGAGAAGGAGTCCGGTGCGTCCGGGCCGAGCTCGCGCCCCAGGCCCGACTGCTTGAAGCCGCCGAACGGGGTCCAGTAGCGCACCGAGGAATGCGAGTTCACCGAGAGGTTGCCCGACTCGACCGCGCGCGCCACCCGCAGCGCGCGCCCGACATCCCTCGTGAAGATCGACCCGGAAAGACCGTACTCGGTGTCGTTGGCCTTCGCGATCGCGTCGGCCTCGTCGGCGAACGGCATCACGGCCACGACCGGCCCGAACAGCTCGGTGGTCCACACCGGATCGCGCTCCGAGCGCGGCAGCACCACGGTGGGCGCCATCCAGAAGCCGTCGCCGCGCGGCGCCTCGACGGCGCCGGTGAAGGCGATGTCGGCGCCCTCGAGTCGGCTCAGCACGCCGTCGCGCTGGCGCGCCGAGATCAGCGGTCCCATCTGGGCGTCCTCGGTCCACGGGTCGGCCACGCGGAACGACGTGACGGCCGGCTCGAGCAGCTCGAGGAACCGGTCGTACACGCTGCGGTGCACGAGGATGCGGGAGCGGGCGCAGCAGTCCTGGCCGGCGTTGTCGAAGGCGGATGCCGGTGCGGTCGCCGCGGCGAGCTCGAGGTCGGCGTCGGCGAACACGATGTTGGCGCTCTTGCCGCCGAGCTCGAGCGTGAGCCGGGTGAGCGTGTCGGCGCAGCCGCGCATGACCGACTTGCCCACCTCGGTGGAGCCGGTGAAGCACACCTTGCGCACCAGCGGATGGGTGACGAAGCGCTCCCCCACGACGCTGCCCTTGCCCGGGATGACGGTGAACACGCCGTCGGGGATGCCGGCCTCGCTCGCCAGTTCGCCGAGGCGCAGCGCGGTGAGCGGCGTGAGCTCGGCCGGCTTGAGCACGACCGTGTTGCCCGCCGCGAGCGCGGGGGCGAAGCCCCAGCCGGCGATGGGCATCGGGAAGTTCCAC
>CAYLMS010000101.1:0-6335 GCA_964384455.1 uncultured Microbacterium sp.
GTGATGTGCTCCTCGTCGTCGACGACGAGGATGCGCGGAGCGGTCATAGCCCCATTATGGCGGCGCGACCCCTCCCACCGCCGCCCGCCCCGCCCCCTTCACAGATTGGCGACACCTTTCTGCGATGGCCTACAGAAACTTGTGGCGCCGTTGCAGGGAACTGTGGCCATCGCGGGGTGCGCTGCGGGCGCGGCTCAGGCGGGCGCGGGTCAGGCGGGCGGCCGACCCGCGGGGTCAGGCGCGGGTCAGTCGGCGGTGGGCCGCGGGGTCAGGCGTGCACCTCGACGCAGCAGCGCCCCGCGCCCGGGGCGAGGGCCGGATGCCGCGGATCCGCGGTCGCCGCGGCGATCCCGCGCACGAGCTCGAGGTTCGCGCCGCACACGAGCGTCGTGTGCCGGGCGGCGAGGGTGTGGAACGGACAGTTGCCGAGCACGATGGTGCCCGCGGCATCCGTCTGCGGCGCGTATCCGCAGCGCGTCAGGCCTTCCGCCAGGTCGGCGCAGGTGCCACCGATCGCCGCACCCAGTTCGAATGCCGAGGCGGTGACCGCCTCGCGCACCGGGGTGCCGTCGGACTCGGCGCGCGTCACGGCCTGCGCGAACAGCTCGGCCGCGAGGTCGTAGCGTCGCTCCGGGATGCTGGCGACGACCTCGCTCGCACGCGCGCGATACAGCTTGGCCGGGCGGCCGGCGCCGGGGCCCGACCGGCCCGTGCGCCGCTCGTAGACGACGTCGAGGAGGCCGGCGTCAGCGAGTCGGTCGAGCTGCACGGCCACCGTGCTGCGCGGGATCCCGAGCGCGAGTGCCGCCTCGTCGCGGCCGATCGTGCGCTCAGCGGCGAGCCGGTAGAGCTTTCGACGCATGGGGTCGCCGAGAGCATCGAACGGGGAGGTGCCGGTGATGCTGTCCACAGTGAGCAGTGTATTCTAAAAATCGAAATCTTGACAAAAGATTTGCGGAGAACTACCGTCGGAGCAGGAGGATGCCATGACTCACCTGATCATCGTCGGTGGAGGGCTCGCGGGCGGCACAGCGGCCGCGACGCTGCGCACGGAGGGATTCGACGGCGAGGTGACCCTCGTTGCCGACGAGCCGCATCCGCCGTATCAGCGCCCCCCGCTGTCGAAGGGCTATCTCGCCGGCCGCGAAGACCGGGGTGCGGTGATCCTGCATCCGGCCGAGTGGTATGCCGAGCAGCGCATCGAGCTGATCACGGGGGTCGCCGCGACAGCCCTCGATCCCGCCGCACGCACGCTCGCGCTCGCTGACGGGCGCACCCTCGGCTACGACGGGATGCTGCTGGCCACCGGCGCCTCGCCGCGGCGGCTGCCGCTGCCGGGGCACGAGCTGCCGGGAGTGCACCAGTTGCGCCGGCTCGACGACAGCGACGCGCTCGCGGCTGCGCTGCGCGCGGGCGGCCGTCGGCTGGTGCTGATCGGCTCGGGCTGGATCGGCATGGAGGTCGCCGCCACCGCGCGGGAGCTCGGCAACGACGTCGTCATCCTCGAGCGCGATCCGGTGCCGCTGGCCGCCGCGCTCGGCGCGCGCCTGGGCGCGGAGTTCGCGCGCATGCACGTCGAGCACGGCGTCGACCTGCGCACGTCGGTCGCGGTGGAGCGGATCGTCGGCGCGGAGCGCGCTGAGGGCGTGCTCGTCGACGGGCAGACCGTCGCCGCCGACCTCGTGCTCATCGGTGTCGGCGCGGTGCCGAATCTCGCCCTCGCCGAATCGGCCGGGCTCGAGCTCGACAACGGCATCGCGGTCGACGCCGGTCTGCGCACCAGCGCGCCGGGGGTGTGGGCGGCGGGCGACGTCGCGAGCGCCTACCATCCCGTGGTGCAGCGGCGCATGCGCAGCGAGCACTGGGCGAACGCACTGGCCGCCGGTGAGGTGGCCGCCCGCTCGATGCTCGGGCAGCCCGCGGTGCACGACGCCATCCCGTACTTCTACACCGATCAGTACGACCTCGGCATGGAGCTGTCGGGCTACCCGCCGCTGATGGCGGATGCCGAACTGGTGATCCGCGGCGACCTCGCCGGCCGGGAGTACCTTGCGTTCTGGGTCGCGTCGGGCCGTGTGGTGGGCGGCATGAACGTCAACATCTGGGACGTGAACGAGACGGTGCAGCAGCTCATCCGCTCCGAGGCATCCGTCGACCCGGTGCGTCTGGCCGACCCGCGGGTGCCGCTGGCGGAGTTGCTGCCGTGAGAGCCACCGCCACGCTCGCGCTGGCGCTGCCCGGGCGCGTGATCGACCTCACCGAGCACATCGCGGTGATGGCCGTGGTCAATCGCACGCCCGATTCGTTCTACGACCGGGGTGCGACGTTTGCGCTCGATCAGGCCGTCGCCGCGGGCGTGGCCGCCGTCGAGGCCGGTGCCGACATCGTCGACGTGGGCGGGGTGAAGTTCGCGCCGGGGCCGCAGGTGCCGATCGAGGAGGAGTTGGCCCGCGTCATCCCGGTCGTGCGCGAGCTCGCGCCGCTCGTGCCCGTCAGCGTCGACACCTTCCACCCGGCCGTCGCGCGCGCCGCGCTCGCGGCGGGGGCGGCGATCGTGAACGACACCACCGGGATGCACGACCCGACGATGGCGGATGTCGTGGCCGACGCGGGGGCGGCGATCGTGATCGTGCACAGCTTGGCCGCTCCGCGCACGCAGCATCCGCTGCCGACCTACCGTGACGTGGTCGACGACGTCGCTGCGTTCCTGCACCGCAAGCGCGACTTCGCGCTGTCGCGCGACGTGTCGCCCGACCGGATCGTGCTCGACCCCGGGCATGACCTCAACAAGAACACGCGGCAGACGCTCGAGCTCACCCGTAGGCTCGGTGAGCTGACCGACCTGGGCTCGCCGCTGCTGGTGGCGTTGTCGAACAAGGACTTCGTGGGCGAGACGCTTGACCGCGGGCGCACGGAGCGGCTGCCCGGGTCGCTCGCGGCCGCCGTGTACTGCGCACTGGCGGGTGCGCGCATCGTGCGGGCGCACAATGTGCCCGAGACGGTCGACGCGATGCGCATGGTGGAGGCGATCGCGGGCTGGCGGGAGCCGGCCTACGCGCTGCACAACACTCGGCCGGAAGGCAATGAGTGAGGCGGCCGCAGGCATGAGGCTCGACCGCGCCGCGTGGTGCAGCGCGTATGCGCTGCCCGACCGCGGCACCCCGTGCGTGCGGGCCGCGATGATCGCGGCCGCCGACGGCGCAGTCACGCTGGGCGGCCGCAGCGGCGCGCTGGGCGGGGCGGCCGACCGGATGCTGCTGCACGTGCTGCGCGCGATGGCCGATGTCGTGCTGGTGGGGGCAGGCACGGTGCGCGTGGAGGGCTACGGCGGACTCGGGCTCGCCCCGGACGACCGCGAGTGGCGGCGTGAGCACGGGCTGTCTGACGCGCCGCGAGTGGCGGTGGTGTCGGGGTCGCTCGGGCTCGCGCCGGGGCATCCGGTGTTCGCGCACGCCGACGTGCGGCCGCTCGTGATCACGCATGCGGCATCGGATGCCGCGCGGCGCGCGGCGCTGGCGCAGGTGGCCGACGTGCTGGTGTGCGGCGAGGCATCCGTCGAGCTGCCTGACGCACTGGCGGCGCTCGCGGGGATCGGGATGCCGCAGGTGCTGTGCGAGGGCGGACCTAGGCTGCTCGGCGCGCTGCTGGCGGGCGGGCTGCTCGACGAGCTGTGCCTGACCGTCGCGCCGCGGCTGGTCGGCGGCGACGCGCCGCGCATCACCGCCGGCGCCCCCGAGGCCGACCGCCCGTTCCACCTCGCCGGCTGCCTCACGGAGGACGACTTCGTCTTCCTCCGCTACACCCGCTGACCCCCCTGCCCCCTGCCTCCTGCCTCCTGCCCCCTGCCCGCCCCCGCCGCGAGACTGCACGAATCGCGGTATCCGCGGCACTTTTAGCGCGCTTTGCGCAGTCTCGCGGGGAGGTCGCGGGGAGGTCGCGGGGAGGTCGCGGGGAGGTCGCGGGGAGGTCGCGGGAGGGGACGCGGGGAGGCGAAGGGCCCGCGAGACTGCGCGAATCGCGGTATCCGCGGCCCTTTTGGCGCGCTTTGCGCAGTCTCGCGGGCGGGGCGTGGGAACGGGGCAGCGGGCGGGGCCGCGGGGCGGGGGTCCAGCCCGAGGCAGCGGGCGGGGCGTGCGAACGAGGCAGCGGGCGGGGCCGCGCGGCGGGTTCCAGCCTCAGGCCGCGAGCTGGTCGGCGTCGAGGATCGTGTAGCTGTAGCCCTGCTCGGCGAGGAAGCGCTGCCGGTTCTGCGCGAAGTCCTGGTCGACCGTGTCGCGGGCGATCAGGGTGTAGAAGCTCGCGGTATGGCCCGACTGCTTGGGCCGCAGCAGCCGTCCGAGCCGCTGCGCCTCCTCCTGGCGCGACCCGAACGATCCCGACACCTGGATGGCGACGGATGCCTCGGGCAGATCCACCGAGAAATTGGCGACCTTCGACACCACGAGCAGCTCGACCTCGCCCGCGCGGAACGCCGCATACAGCCGCTCGCGCTCGTCCACCGGCGTCGCACCGGTGATCTTCGGGGCGTCCAGCGCCTCGGCGAGCGCGTCGATCTGGTCGAGGTACTGCCCGATCACGAGGATCCGCTCCCCTCGGTGCCGCCGGGCCAGCTCGCGCACCACGCCGATCTTCGCCGGTGCCGTAGCGGCCAGCCGGTAGCGCTCGTCGTCGGCGGAGGCCGCGTACTCCAGCCGGTCGCCCGCGGGCAGGTCGATGCGCACCTCGTAGCACGCGGCCGGCGAGATGAACCCCTGCGCCTCGATCTGCTTCCACGGCGCGTCGAAGCGCTTCGGCCCGATCAGGCTGAACACGTCGCCCTCACGGCCGTCCTCGCGTACGAGGGTCGCGGTGAGCCCGAGCCGACGGCGCGCCTGCAGGTCTGCGGTGAGTTTGAAGACGGGTGCGGGCAGCAGGTGCACCTCGTCGTAGACCACCAGCCCCCAGTCGAGGGCGTCGAGCAGGGCCAGGTGCGCATACGCGCCCTTCCGCTTCGCCGTGAGGATCTGGTAGGTCGCGATCGTGACCGGCTTGACCTCCTTGGTCTGCCCCGAGTACTCGCCGATCTCGGCGGGGGTCAGGGTGGTGCGCCGCAGCAGCTCGTCGCGCCACTGCCTGGCGCTGACGGTGTTGGTCACCAGGATCAGGGTCGTGGTCTTCGCGGCTGCCATCGCGGCGGCGCCGACCAAGGTCTTGCCCGCGCCGCACGGCAGCACCACCACGCCCGATCCGCCGGCCGTGAAGGTGTCGACCGCCTGGCGCTGGTAGGGGCGCAGCTCCCAGCCCGATTCGTCCAGGTCGATCGGATGCGGCGTGCCCGCGGTGTAGCCGGCGAGATCCTCGGCCGGCCAGCCGATCTTCAGCAGCTCCTGCTTGATGTGCCCGCGTGCCCACGCGTCGACGACGAACATGCCGGGCGACGGATGTGCCAGCAGCAGTGGTTGGACGCGCTTGTTGCGGCTCACCTCGGCCAGCACCGCGGCATCCGTCGAGCGCAGCACCAGCACGCCCTCGCCGACGCCCGCGACATCGGCCCGCTCTATGACCAGGCGGCCGTAGCGGCCGACGGTCTCGCGCACGTCGAGCGACACCGAGGGCGGCACCGGGAAGCGCGACCAGCGGTCGAGGGTGGCGAGCATGTCGTCGGCGTCGTGCCCTGCGGCACGCGCGTTCCACAGTCCGAGCCGGGTGATCCGATAGGTGTGGATGTGCTCGGGCGCGCGCTCCAGTTCGGCGAAGATCGCCAGCTCGTGCCTGGCCGCCTCGGCCTGCGGATGCGCCACCTCGAGCAGCACGGTGCGGTCGCTCTGCACGATCAGGGGCCCGTCGGACATAAGGATCCAGTCTACCGGGGGCCGGTCACGGCAGGTGGTGCAGGTGCACGATGCTCGCCACCGGCACGGTGCGCTCGGTGTCGGCACCGCGGTCGCGGCCGCGGAAGCGGCCGGCGCCGAGGCCGGTGGCCTCGAGCACGAAGTCGCGGTGCGACCCGTCGGGCAGCGACACCGTGACTCGCACGGCTGCGCGCGCCCGCACGGCGGCCTCGAGCTCGCGCGCGAGCCACGCGGCATCCGGGTCGTCGGTGCGGGCGGTGCGCAGCGCGCCGATCAGCCGCGAGTGCGGGGATGCGGTGGCCGGCGACGTCGTGTCGCTCCGCTCTCGCCGCGCGGGCGGCGACCCCGCCACCGGGTAGCGGGCGTCGGCGAGGGTGAGGTGCACGATCTCGACCGGAAGGCGCGAGGTCAGCCCCACGGGCGTGCGTACCAGCCCCATCGCCCGCACCGATTGGTCGACGGCGATCGCGTCGAGCAGCGCCGGGTCCTCGCTCGTGACCAAGG
>CAYLMS010000102.1:0-6319 GCA_964384455.1 uncultured Microbacterium sp.
ACGAGGTCACGGCGCTCGCCGGCCGGATCGCGGTGATGTACCGCGGAACGATCGTGGGCATCGTCCCCGGCGACACCCCGCGCGACGTGCTCGGCTTGATGATGGCCGGCGAGAGCACGACGGAGCACGCGGCATGAGCGCCGAGGCGACCGCCGATACGCCTCCCCCTCGGCAGAACCAGGTCATCCGCGAGATCCTGCGCGGCAGCGCGATGACGTCGATCCTCGCCATCGTGCTGGCGATGCTCGTCGGCGGCGTGCTGATCGCACTGACCGATCCGGGCGTGCAGAAGGCCGCGGGCTATTTCTTCGCGCGGCCGACCGACACGTTCGCCGCCATCTGGAACGCCGTCGCCGGCGCTTACGGCGCGCTGTTCATCGGCGCGGTGTTCAATCCGAACGCACCCGACTTCGCCTCCGCGATCCGGCCGCTGACCAACACCCTCGGGTTCGCCGCGCCGCTGATCGCGGCGGGCCTCGGCATCGCCCTCGCGTTCCGGGTGGGACTGTTCAACATCGGCGCGCGCGGCCAGATGCTGATCGCGTGCGCGGTGGCGGCGCTGCTGACCTTCCACCTCGACCTGCCGATGTGGATACAGCTCCCGCTCACGCTGCTGGCGGGGCTCGCCGGCGGCGCGCTGTGGGGCGGCCTGGCCGGCTTGCTCAAGGCGCGCACCGGCGCGCACGAGGTGATCGTCACGATCATGCTCAACTACGTCGCCTTCTACCTGGTCTCCTGGATGGTGCGCACGCCCGCACTGCTGCAGAAGCCGAACAACATCCAGCCGATCTCGTCGCCGACGCCCGAACAGGCGCGGTTCCCCGCCCTGTTCGGCCCGCAGTTCGCATCGTTGGACTGGGGGTTCGTGGTGGTGGTCGCGGCGACCGTGTTCGTGTGGTGGCTGTTGGAGCGATCGAGCCTCGGCTTCCGCATGCGCGCGGTGGGGGAGAACCCGCACGCTGCGCGCGCGGCGGGCATCAGCGTGCCGCGCGTGTACATCTACGCGATGCTGTTCGCGGGCGCCCTGGCGGGGCTCGCCGGCATGAACCAGATCATGGGTGCCGTGCCGAGCGGGTTCGACGGCGGCATCGATGCGGGCATCGGGTTCAACGCCATCACCGTGGCGCTGCTGGGACGCAGTCGCGCGTGGGGCACGTTCGCGGCGGGGCTGCTGTTCGGTGCGCTCAAGTCCGGCTCGTTCACGATGCAGGCGCTGCAGGGCATCCCGGTCGACATCGTGCTGGTCGTGCAGTCGCTGATCGTGCTGTTCATCGCAGCGCCGCCGCTCGTGCGCGCGGTGTTCTTCCTGCCGAAGGACGAGGCGGAGCGATCCGCGCGGGCACGTGCGCGGGCGCAGCGGAAGTCGGTGTCGGCATGAGCGCCGTCGGGCTCGCTGCCGCCGGCGCCCAGGCCACGGTGCGGGTGCGGCACCGCAAGCTCGCGATCAGCCTCGGCGTGCTGAGCGCGCTGCTGGGCATCCTGTTCGTCGCAGCCCCGCGCTCGGGCACCACCGTGTACCGCCTCACCGATCCGGCCGCCTCGATCCACCTCGGCGATGTTCTGGTGCCGGCCGCCCCCGCCGTGTGGGGCGCGTGGGTGCTGTGCGTGCTGCTGACCGGCTGGGCGGTGCTGGACGCGTGGCGCTTCCGGCGCAGCGGGCTGTGGCTGCCCGTGGTCTATGCGGTGCTGGCCATGTTCTCATTCCTCACGTGGGCCGGCGCAGGCTCCGACGCGGCCGTGCCGGTGGTCGGCCTGCTGGCCGGCTCGCTCTCGCTCGCCGTGCCGCTCGTGTTCGGTGCGCTCGGCGGCGTGATCGGCGAGCGTGCGGGCGTGGTCAACGTCGCCATCGAGGGGCAGTTCCTGCTCGGCGCGTTCACCGCGACGATCCTCGCGAGCCTCACCCGCAGTCCGTTGGTGGGGCTGATCGGCGCGATGATCGGCGGGGTGCTGGTCGCCAGCGTGCTGGCGGCGTTCTCGATCACGTACCTCGTCGACCAGGTGATCGTCGGCGTCGTGCTCAACGTGCTCGTCTCGGGCCTGACCGGGTTCCTCTACGGCGTGCTGCTGGCGCCGAACGCGGCCGCGCTGAACAGCCCGGTGCGGTTCGAGCCGCTGAAGATCCCACTGCTCGGCGACATCCCGGTGATCGGTCCGGTGCTGTTCAACCAGACGCTGCTCGTGTATCTGATGTACGTCACCGTCGCGATCGTCAGTTGGGCGCTGTACCGCACCCGCTGGGGCCTGCGGCTGCGCTCGGTCGGCGAGCACCCGCAGGCGGCCGACACGGTCGGCATCAGGGTGAATCCGACCCGGTTCTGGAATCTGCTGCTCGCCGGGGCGATCGCCGGCATCGGCGGGGCCTACTTCACCCTGGTGTCGGTGCCGACCTTCACCAAGGACATGACCGCCGGTCTCGGCTTCATCGCGCTGGCCGCCGTGATCTTCGGCGGCTGGGACCCGCTGCGGGCCACGCTCGCGGCGCTGCTGTTCGGCTTCGCCACCAACCTGCAGAACCTGCTCACGGTGCTCAAGACGCCGATCCCCAGCGAGTTCATGCTGATGCTGCCGTACGTCGTGACGATCCTCGCGGTGGCCGGCTTCGCCGGTCAGATCAGGGCGCCAGCCGCCGACGGCAAGCCGTACATCAAGGGGTGAGCCGCATGGCCGAGATCGATTGGGACGCGCTGCACACGGCCGCGACGGATGCCATGCAGCGCGCGTATGCGCCCTATTCGCAGTACCGCGTGGGGGCCGCCGCGCTCGCCGATGACGGGCGGGTGGTGACCGGCTGCAATGTCGAGAACGCCTCGTACGGGGTGGGGCTGTGCGCGGAGTGCGGGCTGGTGTCGCAGCTGCACCTGGGCGGCGGCGGCCGGCTGGTGGCGTTCGTGTGCGTGAACGGGCTCGGCGAGGTGATCATGCCGTGCGGGCGGTGCCGGCAGCTGCTGTACGAGCACGCCGCCCCTGGGATGCTGCTGCACACCGTGTCGGGCATCCGCGGCATCGATGAGGTGCTGCCCGACGCGTTCGGGCCGCTCGCACTTCGACAGGCTCAGGAGGGCAGGAGATGACCGCACCGGAGCCGTTCGATGCAGTGGATGTGATCCGGGCCAAGCGCGACCGGCATCCCGTGTCCGAGCCCGAGCTGCGCTGGCTGGTCGACGCGTTCACGCGCGGCTACGTGTCTGATGCGCAGATGGCGGCGTTCGCGATGGCCGTGCTGCTCAACGGCATGAGCCGCGACGAGACCCGGGTGCTCACCGACGCGATGATCGCGTCGGGGGAGCGGATGAGCTTCTCCGGCCTCGGCCGGCCGACCGTCGACAAGCATTCCACCGGAGGCGTGGGAGACAAGATCACCCTGCCGCTAGCGCCACTGGTGGCGTCGTTCGGCGTCGCGGTGCCGCAGCTGTCGGGTCGCGGCCTCGGGCACACCGGCGGCACGCTCGACAAGCTGGAGTCCATTCCCGGCTGGCGCGCGGCGCTGTCGAACGACGAGCTGCAGGCGCAGCTGCGCGAGGTCGGCGCCGTCATCTGCGCGGCCGGCAGCGGCCTCGCCCCCGCCGACAAGCGCCTCTACGCGCTGCGCGATGTCACCGGCACCGTCGAGGCGATCCCGCTGATCGCCTCGAGCATCATGTCGAAGAAGATCGCCGAGGGCACCGCGGCGCTGGTGCTCGACGTGAAGTTCGGCGGCGGCGCGTTCATGACCGACCTCGGCCGCGCGCGCGAACTGGCGCAGACGATGGTCGCACTCGGCACCGACTCCGGGGTGGCGACCACCGCGCTGCTCACCGAGATGAACACACCGCTCGGGCGCACGATCGGCAACGCCAACGAGGTGCGCGAGTCGATCGAGGTGCTCGATGGGGGCGGGCCGGCGGATGTCGTCGAGCTCACCGTCGCGCTGGCCCGCGAGATGCTCGCGCTGGCCGGCATCCACGACGCCGACGTCGAGGGCGCGCTGCGCGACGGGCGTGCGATGTCCACGTGGCGTGCCATGATCCGGGCGCAGGGCGGCGACCCCGATGCGCCGCTGCCCGCGCCTCGCGAGACGCACACCGTCACCGCGCCGCGCGCGGGCTACCTCGGCCGCCTCGACGCCCTGCCGTTCGGCATCGCTGCCTGGCGGCTCGGCGCCGGGCGCGCCAGGGCGCAGGACGCCGTGGTGCACGCGGCGGGCATCGACCTGCACGTCACGCTCGGCGAGCCGGTCGCCGCGGGGCAGCCGCTGTTCACCCTGCTCGCCGACGACCCGCTGCGCTTCGCGCGCGCGCTCGACGCCCTCGACGGCGCCTGGGACATCGCCGACGAGCCGACCGCCCGGCATCCGCTCGTGCACGAGCGCATCACCGCCTGACCACCCGGAGAGGATCCCCATGCCGATCGACCAGGATGGCGACGCCATCGTCGCCGGAGTGTCGCTGCGCGCCCTGCCGAAGGTGTCGCTGCACGACCACCTCGACGGCGCGGTGCGCCCTGCGACCATCATCGAGCTCGCCGAGCCGCTCGGCCTCGAGGTGCCGCACCGCGACCCGGCCGAGCTCGCCGACTGGTTCGGTCGGCAGAGCGACTCGGGCTCGCTGGTCGAATACCTGAAGACCTTCGACCTCACCACCGCGGTGATGCAGACGGCTGAGGGGCTGCGCCGCGTCGCGCGCGAGTTCGTGCTCGACCTCGCCGCCGACGGCGTGATCTACGGCGAGACGCGCTGGGCGCCGGAGCAGCACCTGGCCGCCGGGCTGTCGCTGCAGGAGGCCGTCGATGCGGTGCAAGAGGGCATCGAGGAGGGCGAGGATGCCGCCGGCGCCGCGGGCCGTCGCATCCGGGTCGGCCAGCTGATCACCGCCATGCGGCACACCGACCGCTCGCTGCAGATCGCGGAGCTCGCGGTCGCCAACCGCCATCGCGGCGCGGTCGGCTTCGACATCGCCGGACCGGAAGACGGCTTCCCGCCGTCGCGACACCGGCTGGCGTTCGACTATCTGGCCGGGCAGTTCTTCCCCGCGACCGTGCATGCGGGCGAGGCGGCCGGGCTCGACTCGATCGCGTCGGCGCTGATCGACGGGCGCGCGCTGCGGCTCGGACACGGGGTGCGCATCGCCGAGGACCTCGAAGTGGTCGCGCGTGCGGGCGACGAGGTGCAGGTGCAGTTCGGCGAGCTGGCGCGCTGGGTGCGCGACCGGGAGATCCCGCTCGAGCTCTCGCCGTCGTCGAACCTGCAGACCGGCGCGATCGCGCAGTGGGGCACGACGATCGAGGATCATCCGTTCGACCTGCTCTATCAGCTGGGCTTCTCGGTGACCGTCAACGTCGACAACCGCACGATGAGCCGCACGTCGCTCACCCGCGAACTCGCGCTGCTGGTGGAGGCGTTCGACTACGACCTCGACGATCTCGAGGCGTTCCAGCTCAACGCCGCGGCCGGCGCGTTCCTGCCGGTCGAGGAGCGCGAGGAGCTGATCGAGCTGATCACCCAGGGCTTCGACCGGTAGCCGGAGGCGGCTGGTCGGCCCGCGCTCGCCGCGGGTGTCAGCCCCGGCGCAGCCGCTCGCTCAGCGCGTACCGCACGGTGGGCCATTCGGCGGCGATGATCGAGAACACCACGGTGTCGCGCAGCGTGCCGTCGGGGCCGAGCCGGTGACTGCGCAGCACGCCGTCCTGCTTCGCGCCCAGTCGCGCGATCGCCTCGCGCGACGCGTGGTTGTGCCAGTGCGTGCGCAGTTCGACCGCGATCGCGTCGCACGCCTCGAACGCGTGCGTGAGCAGCAGCAGCTTCGCCACGGTGTTCACCGCGGTGCGCTGCGCGCTCAGCGCGAGCCAGGTGTATCCGATCTCGACGTGCCGGTTCGGCTGGTCGATGTTGCAGAACGTCGTCATCCCGACGGCGCGTCCGGTGTCGAGGCGCCGGATCGCCCAGGGGTTCATCGTGCCGGCATCCCGCCACGCCAGCCGCTGCGCGATCGCCTCGGGCGCCTCGTGCATCGCCGGCACCGCGGTGTACCACAGCCCGCCGAGACCCTGCGCGGCCACCGCGAGGTCGTCGGCGTGCTCGGGGCCGAGCGGCTCCAGCCGCACGTATGCGTTCTCGAGCGTGACCGGCGCGGCGAGCAGCATGGTGCGAGCCTACGCGCCGGAGCCTGCCGCCAGCAGCGCGGGCACCCCGGCGCGCAGCGCCGTCAGCCGTGCCGCCGCATCCACCGCCGAATCGCCGCGCACGTCGAGGTACACCTTGAGCTTGGGCTCGGTGCCGCTGGGGCGGACGATCACGCGCGAGCCGTCGGCGAGCCACAGCCGCAGCACGTCGCTCGGTGCGAGG
>CAYLMS010000103.1:0-6268 GCA_964384455.1 uncultured Microbacterium sp.
GGCGACGAGCCCTGCCAGCTGCGCGCCCGGCACGGCGAGCACGACGAGCTCGCTGCGACGCACCACCTCGAGCGGATCGAGGAACGCGATGCCCGGCAGCACCGACTCGGCCCGGTCGTCGTCGGAGCCGTGCGTGATACCGATCAGCAGGTGCCCGGCGGCGGCGAGCGCGGCACCGAGCACCGGGCCCACCCGGCCTGCGCCGATGACCCCCACCCCGAGGCGCGCGGCGCGCGCGGTCACGGTGCGCCCTCCCCGCTCGCCCAGCGGTGGGTGCGGTCGGCGGCGGCCGCCGAGACGGCACCGGATGCCGCGGCGGCGAACAGCGCGACCGCGGCATCCCGGTCCACCCCCGCGAGCCGACCAGACACGCGCCCCGCGATCGTGTGCGGCCGCGCCTCGGCGACCCCCAGCAGCCGGTCGAGCGGACCCTGCTCGAGGCCGACGCTCTGCATGCGGGCCAGCGGGAAGATGCCGAGCGTGCGCCACACCACCCCACGACGCACCAGCAGCGCATCGGGCAGCAGCACGAAACCGTTGCGTCGCCACGAGAGCGGACGCAGCCACCAGGCGCGGCGCGGCGAGTTGGTGTACGGGTCGCCGGGGCGTGGCCCGAGCAGGCCGTGCTCGAACACCACCGGCCATTCCGACTCGGGCAGCTGGGGCAGCAGCAGCCGCAGCACGCGCTCCACATCGGCGCGAGTGCCCACCGGCAGCACGACCGAGAACATCGAGGCGTCGCTGCCGCCCCCGCCGGAGCGCCCGTGCAGCCGGTTGACCGTCACCCGCCACCAGCCGGCGGGGCGCCACAGGATCTCCTGGCTCACTTCGACCGCGTGGATCCGGCCCGGCGGCAGGATCTCGGTGACCGAGGTGAGCAGTCCGTAGGTGATCCGCACGCCGTCGGGGGTGGGCGCGATCGCGTAGCGCAGCGCACGCACCACGCGGCGCACCCAGTAGGCGCCGAAGCCGATCACAGCGGGCACCACGCTGAACAGCACCCACGGGGTGCCCACCACGGCACCGACCACGATGAGCGCGATGAGCGCGGCCAGCCACAGCGTGGACGTGCTGAAAACGTGCGACAGCAGCAGTCGGTCGACGGGAATGTGCACCACCGAGTGCGGTTCGGCGACGGGCTGCTCGCCGCCGGTGAGGAAGTCGTCGATCGCCTCGGTCACCGTGGCGCTCGCGGCGTCGACCAGCGAGGGTCGACCGGATGCGGCATCCTTCGCCCGCGCCTCGGCCAGGCGCAGCCCCGACGCGAGCCGCAGGATGTCGGCCCGCACTGCTTCGGCGCTGCCGGTGGACAGGTAGTCGAGCTTCATGTTGGCGTCGGTGCCCGCGCCGACGATCTCGAGCTTGGCCATGCCCAGCATGCGGGCCACCATCGGCCGGGTGAGGTTGACGCCCTGCACTCGGTCGAGCGGCGCCCGCCGGTGCGAACGGAACAGCACGCCGGCACGCACCTCGACGGTGTCGTCGGTGATGCGGAACGAATGGAAGCGCCACATGAGCCAGAAGATCGCCGTCAGCAGCAGCACCGCCGCCGCGACCGCGAGCAGCACCCAGAGCACCAGATTGTGCGCGAGCACGTAGTCGATCGGGTCATGCGGCAGCGGCTGATCGGGCATGCCGGGGGCGACGACGGGGATGAACAGCTCCACGATGCGGTCACGCAGGTTGGAGATGACGATGCCGGTGACCACCACCAGCACGAACCCGCCGCGGAACAGCGGGGTGAGCGGATGCAGGCGATGCCACTCGCCGTCGCTGAGCGGCGAGCGGTGCGCCGGGGTGCTCACAGTCCGGTCCGTCGCGCCTCGGCCACATCCACCAGCGTGTCGCGCAGCTGCTCGGCGGCGGCCTGGGTGAGCCCAGGGATCGCTACCCCGGTCGAGGCGGCCGCCGTCACCAGGCGCAGCCGCGAGATGCCGAAGCCGCGGTCCAGCGGCCCCTGCGAGACGTCGATCAGCTGCATCCGGCCGTAGGGCACCGCGACCATGCGCTGCCACAGGATGCCGTGCCGGAACACCAGGTCGTCGCGGCGCAGCTGATAGCCGTAGGCGCGCGCCTGCCGCGGAGTGATCGCGATCGCCCACGCGATCACGAGCAGCACGATGCCGCCGGGGATCCAGAGCCACAGCAGCCCGCCCGCCAGCACGCCGACGAGCACGACGGCCAGCACCACCGCGAACTGCAGCGCGGCCGCGATGATGCGCACCCAGACGTAGGCACGGGCGATCTGATGCCACGTGCCGTCGAGCGGCAGCCGGTGCGCGCTGCGCGGCTGCAGCACGTGCGCGAAGGTGCCCTCGTCGAGCACCGAGGCGTCAGTGCCCGAGGTGGTCTCCTGCGGCTCCCGGCCCGGGGGGTTCGTCATCGTCGTCCTTTCGGATGATGCAGAAGTGCTCGGCGACCAGGGCCGCCGCGACCAGGACCGCGCCGCACACGGCGGTGGCGATGATCGTGCCCATCGAGCCTAGCGACGGGCCGGACGGGCGGGTCAGCACGAATGCCGCCAACCCGGCGGCCAGCCCGCCCACCGCCGCTCCGACGATGCTCGCCGCCTTGGCGAGCATCGCCACCCGCAGCGCACGGAACGGGTTGACCGGCACCGCGGTGCGCCCGCGCGTGGCGCGCCGCACGGGCAGCGCGAGCACGACCACGGCACCGGCCACCACGACCAGCAGCGCCGGCAGCGACAGCGTGGGCAGGTAGGTGGCGCGACCGGCGGCGGTGAGCAGCTGGTTCATCACGAAGCCGACGCCGGCGCCGAGCACGGCCGCGATGATCAGGATGCCGGGCCCGGTGCGCTTCACGACCCGCTCCGCAGCGCGGCCAGCAGGTCGGCGACCCGGCCGGCACCCGGCAGCACCGCGTCGGGGTCGAGGTTCAGCCACGGCGACAGCACGAACTCGCGCTCCGCGGCGCGCGGATGCGGCAGCAGCAGCCGGGGATCGGCGCTGCGCACGTCGCCGTAGGCGATCAGGTCGAGGTCGAGCGTGCGGTCGCCCCAGCGCTCGCGCCGCTCGCGCCCGTGCGCGGCCTCGATCGCGTGCAGGTGGTCGAGCAGCAGCCCTGGCGCGAGCCGGGTGGTCAGCAGCGCGACGGCGTTGAGATACGCGGGGGCCGCGTCATCCGGACCGTGCAGCCGCACCGCCACCGATTCGATCGGCGTGGAGGCGCGCACCGCGTCGACCAGCGGCAGCCGTCGCAGCGCCGCCACGGCCGAGTCGAGCGTGGCCGCCCGGTCGCCGAGATTGGCGCCGAGCGCGACCACGGCTTCGACGGGCGCGGCGGTCGGCGCCTGGGGCAGCACGATCGGCTCGTCGAACCGGCGGCTCATCCCCGGCTCCGCACGATCGTCACCGCGACGTCGGCGAATGCGGCCGCGATCGGCGCCGACGGCTTGTGCACGGTCACCTCGACCTGCGCCACCGGCCACGCGTCGAGCACGCTGCCCGCGATGCGCTCGGCGAGGGTCTCGATCAGGTTCACCGGTTCGCCCGCCACGATGCCCACTACCAGGGCGGCCACCGCGCCGTAGTCGACGGTGTCGGCGACGTCGTCGCTGGCGGCGGCATCCCGCACCGAGGTGTGCAGGGTCACATCGACGACGAACTCCTGCCCCTCGGCACGCTCGAAGTCGTAGACGCCGTGCCGCCCGTGCGCCCGCAGGCCCACCAGGGCGATCCGGTCGCGCTTGGCCATCACGCGCCCTCCTGCCAGGCGCCCGCCACCGCGAGCGCATCACGCGTGGCCGCGACGTCGTGCACGCGCACCGCCCACACCCCCACACGCGCGGCGAGCGCGCTGGTCACCGCGGTCGCCAGGTCGCGCCGCGGCACGTCGGCGTCGGCGCCGAGCAGCTCGCCGAGGAAGCGTTTGCGGCTGGTGCCCACCACCACGCGCGGACCGATCGCGCACAGACGGTGCAGCCCGTGCAGCAGCGCCCAGTTGTGCTCGGCGGTCTTGCCGAAGCCGATGCCGGGGTCGAGCAGGATGCGTTCGGCGGGGATGCCGGCGGCCTCCGCCGCCGCGCACCGCGCGATGAGCTCTTCGGCCACCTCGTCGACGACGTCGGCGTAGTCGGCGCGCGCGTACATGTCGGCGGAGGGTCCGCGCCAGTGGCCCAGCAGCACGTCGGCGCCGGTGCCGGCGACGGCCGGCAGCAGCTGCGAGTCGGCCAGTCCGCCCGACACGTCGTTCACGATGCGCGCCCCCGCCGCCACCGCGGCGACCGCGGTGGCGGCGTTCATCGTGTCGATGCTGACCGTGACTCCGTGCTCGGCCAGGCCTCGTACCACCGGCAGCACGCGCTGCTGCTCGGCATCGGCCGACACCCTGGCGGCGCCGGGGCGGGTGGACTCGCCGCCCACATCGACGATCGCGGCGCCCTGTGCGCGCAGCCTCAGCCCGTGCGCCACGGCATCGGCGGCGTCGAGGTAGCGCCCGCCGTCACTGAACGAGTCGGGGGTCACGTTCACGATCCCCATCACCAGGCAGCCGCTCACGGCGTCCTCGCGCCCGCGCCGATCAGCGCGATCAGCTCGGCGCGCGCAGCCGGCTCCGCAAGCGCCCCGCGCGCGGCGATGGTCACCGTCGACGCCTCTTGCTGGCGGCCGCCGCGGGTCGTCACGCAGCCGTGCGAGGCATCCAGCACCACCAGCACCCCGCGCGCGTCGAGGCCGGTCTGCAGCGTCTCGGCGAGCTGCTCGCCGAGCCGCTCCTGCACCTGCGGCCGCGATGAGAGGATCTCGACCACGCGCGGCAGCGCCCCGAGCCCCACCACCTTGTCGCCGGGGAGATAGGCGATGTGCGCACGGCCGCGGAACGGCAGCAGGTGATGCTCGCACATCGAACGGAAGCGGATGTCGCGCAGCAGCACGGCGCCCGAGGCGGTCGTGTCGGGCGCCGGGCCCTGCGCGATCGAGATCGTGCGGCCGAGCGGCTCGGTGGCGTCGACCCCCACGCCCGAGAAGAAGTCGGCGTACGACTCGGCCACCCGGCCCGGGGTCGCGCGCAGGCCGGGACGGTCGGCGTCCTCCCCGATCGCCTCGAGCAGCTCGCGCACCAGCGCGGCGACGCGCTCTGTATCCACGGCCACAGGCCGAGCCTACGCGGTCGCGGGGCGCGCCTGACCGCTGGGGCGGCGCCGGGGCGCCTTCTCGCTCGCAGGCTCGGCGGGCACGTCGGCGGCGACCGCTGCCGCCTCAGGTCGGCGCGGCATCTCGATCGGCGGGCGCGTGGACACCGGGCGCTCCGAGCTGGACAGCCACTGCGGGCGCGGCGGCAGCTTGCGCACGTCCTTGAAGATCTCGGCCAGCTCGAGATGGTCGAGCGTCTCCTTCTCGAGCAGCTCGAGCGCGAGCCTGTCGAGGATGTCGCGGTTGGCGTTGATCACCTCATACGCCTCGTTGTGCGCCTGCTCGATCAGGGCGCGCACCTGCACGTCGACGCGCTCGGCGACCTGCTCCGAGTACTCGCGGCCATGACCCATGTCGCGACCGAGGAACATCTCGCCCGATGCGGAGCCGAGCTTGACCGGTCCGACATCCGTCGTCATGCCGTACTCGGTGACCATCTTGCGGGCGATCCCGGTGGCCTTCTCGATGTCGTTCGACGCCCCCGTGGTCGGGTCGTGGAACACGATCTCTTCGGCCACACGCCCGCCCATGGCATAGGCGAGCTGGTCCTGCAGCTCGTTGCGGGTGATCGAGTACTTGTCGTCCAGCGGCAGCACCATCGTGTAGCCGAGCGCCTTGCCGCGGGGCAGGATCGTGATCTTGGTCACCGGGTCGGTGTGGTTCATCGCCGCGGCGGCGAGGGCGTGGCCGCCCTCGTGGTAGGCCGTGATCAGCTTCTCCTTGTCCTTCATCACGCGAGTGCGTCGCTGCGGGCCGGCGATCACGCGGTCGATCGCCTCGTCGAGCGCACGGTTGTCGATCAGCTGCGCGTTGGAGCGCGCGGTCAGCAGCGCCGCCTCGTTGAGCACGTTGGCCAGATCCGCGCCGGTGAACCCGGGGGTCTTGCGGGCCACGACCTCGAGGTCGACGCCGTCGGCCAGCGGCTTGCCGCGGCCGTGCACCTCGAGGATCTTCTGGCGGCCCTTCAGATCGGGGGCGTCCACGCCGATCTGGCGGTCGAAGCGGCCGGGGCGCAGCAGGGCGGGATCGAGGATGTCGGGCCGGTTGGTGGCCGCGATGACGATCACGTTGACCTTCGGATCGAAGCCGTCCATCTCCACGAGCATCTGGTTCAGCGT
>CAYLMS010000104.1:0-6204 GCA_964384455.1 uncultured Microbacterium sp.
ACTCTGGTGCTGAACGCGGGCTACGAGCCCCTGGGTGTGGTGTCGTTCAAGCGCGCGCTCGTGCTCGTGCTCAACGACAAGGCCACCGTGATCGAACGGGTCGAGGGCGAGCCGGTCTGGGCGATCGGTGCATCGTTCGATCGGCCCGCCGTGATCCTGCTCACCCGCTATGTGCGGATGCCGGCGGGGCGCAGTGTGCCGGTGACCCGGCGCGGAGTGCTGCGGCGTGACGGGCACCGGTGCGCCTACTGCAGCAACGGTGCCGCGACGATCGACCACGTGCTGCCCCGCTCGCGCGGCGGCGCCGACTCGTGGGAGAACCTCGTGGCCTGCTGCCTGCGCTGCAACAACGTCAAGGGCGACCGCACTCCGCAGGAGATGGGCTGGGCGCTGCGGATCGTGCCGCGCACGCCGCACGGCACGCACTGGACGGTGCGCGGCACCGAGCGCACCGATCCGTGCTGGGAGCCGTATCTCGCCCTCGCCGCGTAGGGTGGCGACATGGCTGTGCGGTCAGCGGGTCTTCGACACGGCCGTGCCGCGGCTGGCCGCATGCAGACGGTAGGTGGAGACGACTCTGGTGAGGTATGCCGTGATCGTCGCCTGCTCGTCGGGCGAGAAGTGATCGAGCGCCGCGTCGACACCGAGGATCATGGGCAGAAGCCGCGCCATGGCCCGCCGTCGTGACGCCGCCGACGGAACTACGAGAACACCCCGGCGATCGCGCGGATTCGGCGTGCGCGTGACGTGCCCGAGCGCCACCAGTCTGTCGACGGCCACGGTTGTCGAAGCGGTCGAGATGCCCAGACGCCGCGCGAGCTCGCTCGGTCCGAGCGGCCCCGACATCAGCAGATGCTCCATCGCCTCCAGATCGGTCGCGTTCACGTCGAGCTCCGCACCCAGCGCCCGCTCGAACTGCTCGTTGATGTCGATGAACTCGCGAAGCAGCGCCGTCGCTTCACGAACCTGACCCGGGCCCTCGGCCATGACCTCAGCGATCCCGGGCCCACCGGACTCTGCGGCTTGCATAACGACCAGACTATCCGTATTCTGTCTAGATTAAATAGATACTAGCTAGAATAGCGAGGTTCGTATGTCCGGTGTGCGCCGCTTCCTCACCTCCGCGAAGACGTCGTGGATCATCCTTGTGCTCGCGGCCGCAGCAGCGGGATTGCTCTTCGCGATCGGCGGCGGTCAGAGCGAGACGACCTCGCCGGGCATCGGCCTTCCGAACACCGCCGAGTCGGTGCGCGTGCAGGAATTGCAGAAGAAGTTCCCCGGGTCGGACCAGACCTCGGCGCTGCTCGTGTTCTCGGCCGATAGCGGCACGCTCAGTGCGAGCGATCAGGCGGCCATCACCCGGAAGGCGTTCGGCGATCTCAAGACCTTCGCCGTGGGCGGTGCGGTGCCGCCTCCGCAGGTATCGAAGGACGGTACCACTGCTCTCGTCGTGCTGCCGCTCGAGCCGATCAGCGACGTGGCCAAGCAGGCTCAGCGGGCACAGGACATCCGCGACGCGGCACGTGCCGACCTTCCGGCCGGGATCACCGTCTACCTCACCGGCGCGGAAGGGTTCGCGGTCGACATCGCCGCCGTGTTCAACGGCGCGAACTTCACGCTGCTGCTGACCACCACCGTCGTCGTGGCGATCCTGCTGCTGATCACCTATCGGTCGCCGGTGCTGTGGCTCGTCCCACTCATCGTCGTCGGACTTGCCGACGGGCTTGCCGGAATCATCGCCCGCCGTGTCGGCGCGGCCGTCGGCATCCAACTCGATGCGTCGGTCACGGGAATCCTGTCGGTGCTCGTGTTCGGGGCGGGAACGAACTACGCCCTCCTGCTGATCGCGCGTTATCGTGACGAACTGAGGCTGCATGAGAACCGGCGTGTCGCCATGCAGCGGGCGCTGCGCGGCGCGGGGCCGGCGATCATCGCGAGCGGGTCGACTGTAGCGCTGGCGCTCGCGACGCTGCTGTTCGCCGAACTCGCCGGCAACCGTGCACTGGGCCTGGCCTGCGCGGTCGGTGTGATCGTGGCCATGCTCTTCGCCCTCGTGGTGCTGCCGGCGGCGCTCGTGCTCTTCGGGAGGTGGCTCTTCTGGCCGCTCATTCCTCGGTACGGATCGCGTGATGCCGTCTCGCGCAGCCCCTGGGGCAAGCTCGGACGCGCGGTGTCGCACCGGCCGGCCGTCGTCGTGATCACCGGTTTCATCGTGCTGGGTGCCCTTGCCAGCGGACTGCTGTTCGTGCAGACCGGGCTCAGCCAGAACGAGCAGTTCCGGGTCAAGCCCGAGGCGGTGAAGGGACAGGAGGTGTTGGCCAGGGCATTCTCCGCCGGCGCCACCTCACCCGCGGTCGTGATCGTTCCGACGGCCGAGGTCGCCGAGAGCACGACCGCGCTGCAAGACGTGAAGGGCGTCGATGCGGTGCGGGTCGCTCGAAGCGCCGATGACCTGACGGAGCTGAGCGTGACCCTGACCGCGGCGTCAGCGACACCCGCAGCCTTCTCCACGATTGAGCGGATGCGCACCGCGCTCGACGACGTCGGCAGCGGCAAGGGTCTTGTGGGTGGGCTCGACGCCCAGTCGCTCGACCAGCGCGACGCGCAGGCGCGTGATCAGGATCTGGTGATCCCGCTCATCCTGGCGCTGGTGTTCCTCGTGCTCGTCGTGCTGCTGCGCGCCCTGGTCGCTCCGCTGCTGCTGCTGCTCGCGGTGGTGGCGAGCTACTTCTCCGCCGTCGGCGCGGGATGGTATCTGTTCCGCAGTCCGCTGTTCGACTTCCCGGCGATCGACAACGGCGTGCTGCTGTTCAGCTTCCTGTTCCTGGTGGCGCTCGGGGTGGACTACTCCATCTTCCTCGTGACCCGTGCGAAAGAGGAAGCCGACCGTCTCGGCATGACGCAGGGCATGATCCGCGCGCTCGCGGCCACGGGCGGGGTGATCACGAGCGCCGGCATCCTGCTGGCCGCGGTCTTCGCGGTGCTGGGTGTGCTGCCGTTGATCACGCTCACGCAGATCGGCGTCATCGTCTGCGTCGGGGTGCTGATCGACACCTTGCTCGTGCGCACCGTGATCGTGCCGGCCATGTCGTTCCTCACGCGAGACAGGTTCTGGTGGCCACGCAAACCCCTGCTGACCGAAGCCGAAGCGGCGCGCCAGGGGGCCGACGCTCTTGCCGAACGCTCGGTGGAGCGGGAGTCGGCTCCCGTGCCGTAGTCCGCGTGCGGCTGCTCGAGCCGGGTGGGGGATCTCGCCCTGCACATGATGCACGGTCGGACCGAGACCACTGTCAGACCGTGTAGATATATTCGAACTCATCATGAAAGAATAGAACAGATATTCTATTCTGTGCAGATGGGGGCGATCGTGTCGGAACAGGCGTCAGCGGCGGTGACCGACCTGCGCGCGCGACTGGAGCGCGTGCAGGGGCGCCGGCTCGATGCCCCCGTGCTGCCGGTGCATCCTGCGCTGGCAGGGCTGCTTCCCGGCGGAGGGCTGCGGCAGGGGGCGGCGTACACCGTGACGTCGTCGACGGCGCTGACCACGGCGCTGATGGCGGTGCCGTCGCAGCAGGGGGCCTGGTGCGCGGTGGTCGGCATGCCGCTGCTGGGTGCCGAAGCCGCGGCCCAGGCCGGGCTGTGCCTGGAGCGGCTGGTGCTGATCCCCGATCCTGGTCCGCGGTGGCTCGCGGTGGTCGCGACGCTCGCCGAGGTGATGACGGTGATCGCCGTGCGCCCGGCGGCGCGCGCAGGGGATGCGGATGCCGCGCGGCTGGGGGCGCGACTGCGCGACCGCGGGTCGGTGCTGCTCGTGCAGGGTGTCTGGCCGCAGGCGGAGGCAGCGCTCGAGGTGGGCGAACCGGAGTGGTCGGGGCTGGGAGCGGGGCATGGCCGGCTGACCGGGCGCGAGGTCACTGTGCGCTCGGGCAGCAGGCGCTGGCCCGCCCCGCGGCGGGCCAGGGTGCTGCTGCCCGCCCCGGGTGGAGGGCTGGCGGCGGCCTCGCCCCAGCCGGCCCTGTATGCGGTGGCCGACGGTGCGGGGGCGGTCAGGGAGCCGCTGCTCGAGGCGGCGGTGTGATGGGCGGCGGTGTGGTGCGCGGCGGGGTGGTGCGCAGTCTTGTGCTGTGGATTCCCGACTGGCCGGTGGTCGCGCTGGGGAGTGCGCCGGTGGACGATGGCCTGACGGGCGATGCCATCGCCGTGCTCGAGGCCGGGGTGGTGGCGGCGTGCACGCCCGCGGCGCGTGCCGCGGGTGTGCGGCGGGGGCAGCGCCGCCGCGACGCGCAGGCGCGGTGTCCGCGCCTGCGCGTGGTGCCGGCCGACCCCGACCGCGATTGGCGCGCGTTCGAGCCGGTGCTCGCCGCCGTCGAACGGCTCGCCCCCGGGGTGCAGCCGCTGCGGCCGGGCCTGTGCGCGCTGCGCGCGCGGGGGCCTGCCCGCTACTACGGCGGCGAGGAGGCGGCCGCGCACACGCTGCTGGCGGCGCTGGCCGGCCGGGGGATGGGCGACGCCCGCGCGGGCGTCGCCGACGGGCCGTTCACCGCCGAGCATGCGGCGCGCCGGGCGCCGGCCGGGGGAGTGCTGGTGGTGCCGGCTGGCGGGGCGGCCGGGTTCCTCGCCCCGCTGCCGGTGACCGTGCTCGACGAGGCCGCAGGCCCCGGCGAGCTGCGCCCGGCCGGGCTGCTGGCCAGGCTGGGGGTGCACACTCTCGGTCGGTTCGCCGAACTGGAGGCTGCGCGGGTGCTCGATCGGTTCGGCCCGCAGGGGGCCAGGCTGCACGACCTGTCCACCGGCCGGGATTCCCGGCCGGTGGAGGCGCGCACCCCGCCGCCCGAACTGGCCCGTGAGGTGGCGTTCGAGCCTGCCCTGGAGCTCGTCGATCAGGTGGCATTCGGCATCCGGGTCGCCGCCGACGAGTTCGTCGCGGGGCTCGGCCGGGAGGCACTGGTGTGCACCGAGCTGCGGGTGCGCCTGCGCACCGAGGGCGGGGCGGTGTCGGAGCGGGTGTGGCTGCATCCGGGGTCGTTCGACGCGGCCGGGGTGGTCGACCGGGTGCGCTGGCAGGTGCAGGCCCTCGCCGAGGCCGGTGGTGGCTCGGGTAGTGGCCGTGCGGCGAACGGGGCGGGTGGCGGCGGGGACGGTGCGGCAGGCGGTGGGGTCAGCCTGGTGCGCATCGAGCCGGCGGCGGTGGATGCGGCCTCCCACCATCAGCCGGCGCTGTTCGGTGCGGGCACCGATCAGCGGGTGCACCACACGCTCTCCCGCGTGCAGGCGATGCTCGGGCACCGCAGCGTGCTCACCGCGGCGATCGGCGGCGGGCGGTGGCTGGCCGAGCGGCAGGTGCTGGTGCCGTGGGGCGACCGGGAGCCCGTGGCGCAGCGCGACAGGCCGTGGCCGGGGAGCCTGCCCTCCCCGCTGCCCGGCACGGTGTTCGCCCCGCCGCCTGTGGCGCGGGTGGCCGATGCCGCCGGCGAGCCGGTCGCCGTCGACGCGCGGGGCGTGCTGAGCGCGCCGCCCGCCGTGCTCGAGGCGATCGGCCGCCGTTGCCGCATCCAGGCGTGGGCGGGGCCGTGGCCGGTGCAGGAGCGCGGGTGGGATGCTGCGCGCGCGAGGTCGGCGCACCGCTTCCAGTTCGTCGACGCCGAGCACGCCGCCTGGCTGGTGGTGCACGAGGCCGGTGCCTGGACCCTCGAGGCCCGCTATGACTGACTTGTCGGAGGGCCCCCACTGATGGGCTTCCATAACCCCTCCGTGTCGTGGTCGGAGTTCGAGCGCACCCTCAGCGGCAGCGACGGCAGAGGCGACGGCTCCGCCCGCTCGCGCAAGCGTGCACCGTATGTGCCGCCGCAGATCGCCCGACCGACAGATGCGGTGCCCTATGCGGAGCTGCACGCGCATTCGTCGTACTCGTTCCTCGACGGGGCATCCTCGCCGCAAGAGCTCGCCGAACAGGCCGAGCGGCTCGGACTGCACGCCCTGGCCATCACCGACCACGACGGCTTCTATGGCATCGTGCGCTTCGCCGAGGCGGCCGAGAGCCTGCAGCTGCGCACGGTGTTCGGCGCCGAACTGTCCCTGCTCTCCGACGCGCCCTCCGAGACGCTCAGGGCCCGGTTGCCGCTCACGGACCGGTTGCCGCACAGGGACCGCCCCCTCGACCGGCCCGACACTCGCTCCCTGAGCGTGTCGAAGGGCCGCCCCCCG